>JAFVAA010000956.1 GCA_017476305.1 Lachnospiraceae bacterium | reverse complement strand
TTCTGCGTCTAAAAATATAGAGGCTACTATCGTAGCCTCTTCCAGAACACAGTGCAACAGATTACAGATCGACAAAAGCGGAGCGGAAGCCGATGTTGCCGGTGGAGTAAGAACGAAGATTGTGCAGGAACACGCAGAAGACGCCAGCGGAGGCACCGCTGTTCCAGTAGCCACCACAGCCCGGCAAACGCTCAGATACCGGATTGACATATCTTGAATCACCTCCATAATCTCCTCCTGGTTCATCAGGATAAAGAATCAAACTCTTAACAATTTCCGGTACTTCCAGTCCGGATGCAAGAGTCATTGATGCATATCCTGAATAGCGTGATGTATTTTCCCAATCAACTTTTTCACCATCCGATAAAGTGAGTTTGGAAGAAATCCAATCATAATGCAATGTTCCATTAGTCCCAGGTTCCACAAGAGTACCATCTGCTTTAATTGCCTTCCATGCAGTAGATGTAGCACTATTGCTGACTTCCGGGTCAAAGATATTGCTGTAAGGAATAATCTGAATTTCCCCATCATAAATTCTCATTCCGGCACACCATTCAGATACATTTCCATTCAAATCAAAAATTCCGTCCGGCATCCAGTTATGGCTCCATGTATTTGGTCCGGAACCCGTCAAGCATCTACCAACTCTACCATTATCGAGTGATGATGGGGTGCCTTTTTCGAGGGTATATGAATGATCCTGACCATAATTATTGTTTCCTCTTGGCATGGTTCCATTTTTTCTACACCACAAGGCGATTGCCGCCCATAATGCGTATGGTGTCAAACACCATCCTTTTCCCTTATTTCTACAATATGTAAGGGCTGTATCAAAATTGATATTCGCTTTCGGGTCTTTTCCTGCAAGAGAATATGCCCTGTTGTTCACGACAACATTCTGAAACTTAGATGCGTAAATTACATCTTTTTCAACGCCACCTACAGAAAAGGCAGGATGAATATTATCGCTACCACCGGCAATAACATCAGAACACTTAAATTTGTTAATCGGCACCATAATAGACGGCATTTCCATATCGTCAAATAATACCGTATTTTTTCCACCCGATAGGGATTCAATCGTAAATTTAATTTCGTCAAAATTTGCCATTTTCTTATACCTCCTCAAAAAGTGTCAGTTCTACATTATCCATGCTAAATGGTATGGGCTGCTGCTCTATAATTTTCTTCTGTGAAGTTTCATCTTCCGGATTGTAATCCGGATTATCTACCTCTACATCAGTGTACCGACGGGCTGGAATAAAAATCTGCGCAACATAAATTCTTGCACCACTCGTTCCAAATATCAGACCACCCGTGTTATCCATACACACATCAATTTTTACATCATCATCACGTTCTTTCTTCTGAAGGTCAGCGGTAATTTCGCCATCACTAAAAGAAATCTTCGTTCCCTTTGTTGAGTATTCAACAAAATTCTTGCCATTTTCCGGCCGCTTAATTACATTCATCCGTAATACCTCCTTGTCTCCGCTTTCTTGATTGCCTCATCCTGTATGGCTGCCGTAGCATACGCTGCCTCTCTCATTGCTGGGTCACGTTTATCTACACCATACTGCTCCATTATTTTTTCTGCACAGCGTGCTCTGTCGTCATTCTTAATAATTACATTAGCCATTGTACATACCTCCTATCACATGGCATCTTACCTTTACTGTCTTTGCCGATCCTGTAAATGCTAATTTAAAACCATTGAGCAATTTATCTGAAATCTCATATTCTCCAACTTCGCCGTCAGCCTCCAAGGTTTCCGTAATTACATAATAATCTTTCGTATTCCTTAAAGCCGATAGTGATACGGTAGATTTTGAATTATTAAACGGATAGTCCTGAGAATTCGTCAAAGTGACATCAACAGTTAATCCCGTTATACCTTCTATATCTCGCATGATTTGTTTAATCATTCTGGTATTTTCATTACCAATCAGCATTGCCTCGAAAACAGCCAAATCCATAGTATTAAAGTTGGTTGCATTCTGTGGTGTACCCTGTTGTTTAACTTCTCCCGGTGCCGGTTTTAAGTCCAACAGACCGTCTCCTAAATCTGTTGCCTGAAATCTTCCTGGATGTTCCACAACATGATCCTGCCAATTTACTAAATCTCTCATTAACCGTCATCCTCCTTTTCTGAAATTTTTAACTGTACTGTATAGAAGAAACCTTCTACAACGGAACTAACACTTAATGACTCCGTCTTATCAAGCCACAATTCTCCATTTGTATCATACAGCTGTACTTCTGTGATGGTTCCTGTAACAGTAGGTTCAATCAAGAAATCTATTTCCACAATACCATTTGTCGTCACGTTTACAGAGTTAATGTTGACCTTGTAGTACGTACTTCCAATTTTGTATCTGGCATACGACAATATTCTTTTTGTGTACTGTTGATAACCTTTGATTGCAGCATTTGTTAATAAACTCATAAAGCCTCCTTTCCCATATTCATATTTTAAATTCACTTCCGCAAAGTGGATAAGTTACCCGGAAGTTTTCCGTCGTAATCCCTTGTGCAAGCGAATTGGTTACCTGTTTCATTCCTGTAGAGATTTTTGGATAGTTTCCAGTTTCACCAGATTCCCCAGATAATGGAGTCACCATTTTTGTACTATCCATAACCACATCTATGTCTATATCTCCTGTTTCCTTTTTCCAACCTGTGCTTACTTTAGGAAATGTTCCACAAATCCTATGCTCCACCTTATATCCCTCCGGCTTAACACTTATATCAATTTGTGTCACTGCAATAACCCTGATTATAAATGTTGTATGCGACTGCTTTATTTTATTCAGTTTTTGTAGAACATCTGTTAGATTTACCGGATTACTTCCTGTTTCCAATGTTACCCTAAAAACATTAGGATGTTCGGGGATAAACCCATCTTCTCCCGGATCATGAATATCGTTTACCACAACTTTACAACCACACAAATCACTTAAATTTGTTTCCATTCTATATGGTGTCATCGGTGCTCGATAATCTCTCTTCTGCTTAATTATCTTTCTGCGCTCCTCATACGATAGGTTTTCTCTTACTGGAAGTCCCCACTTGATTTCATGATACATCAGTCCCCAAGTGGCAGTTTCGAGAAATGCCTGATACGGCAATTCTTCCACAAGTTTTCTTGCCTCGTCATATTCCAGTCCCATTACCTGATATATCCATTTTCCGATATAAGACTTTTCATAAAAGTCAGCAGTTACATATGACATCATACGTTTTGCGCTTTCACTGGTAGGAAAGTTTTCAAGGTCAAATGTTTTTTCTTTATCCATGAAACCTCCTAACTGAAATCAAGAGTTCCTGTTTCCGGATACTCTTCTTTTCCAAGAACAATATTTTCTACGCTCCCATTCATGAGGAATGTCTCGAAATCCTCAACCCCGGCTATAGATGATATAACAGGTCTTACATGGTTGTATCGTAGAATACTGTCTGTCTTTGCCTCTGAATAAACCTTTTTGACTGCCTCTTTGAAATCTTCCTTAATTTGGTCGATATCTGTACTGTTATCATATTGTAAACCGGTTATAGTGAAACTGATTGCTACCGTTGTGGCTGAAACAACAGTCAAAACTGCTGAGCCTGTCGGAAGCAATCTTGCAGCTCTATTGTCCGGCGATACAATGTAGTTATATACATCTTTAACCAATTTTTCATTTGCCGGCTGGCCATTTGCATCCACCAAAACCAGTTTGACCGTTCCGGGTCCATTCCACGCCGCATCTACAATACAATCTCCTGCACCAATCTGCTTTGCCCAACGCTTATAATCAGTATCATTACCAAGATATGTTGTGCTGTTTTCATATTCAGCAGCAATCCTATCATAATAATCATCATCGATTTCTGTTTCTGTTCCTCCTGTAATCGGTTCAGGATTTGTTACACTCGTTATATTTTCATCTGGAGATGCCATTATAACGATTGTATTTGCCGCTACATTTGATTCAATTCCTGCTTCAACAGCAGTTATTCCTATTGTTACCTCTCCGCTCTCCGGAATTGTTATTTCTGAATCGGTTGCAAATTCTATCGCCGGACTATCGTCCGTTGCCGGAGTACAAAAAACAGTTCCCTCGGCAATGACAGCACCTGCTATCCCCGTTACCAAAACATTCCCTGATCCATAATCCGGCTCATGTCTTTGCAAATGAACCTGTAGTCCATGCAAATCAAGCCATTCATCCCATGCATATTGCGGAAACATAAGCATGATCGTTCTAACTAAATGATAATTGATAAATTCGTCTTTTTCTGCCGCTGCCGGCATTGTAAAATCATATGGAAATCCTCCCGGCATATCATCGATATCCTCTGGCAGTTCTTCCATCATTCTTTCGTGAATTTCTTCTTTCGTACTTCCTTCAATAAAATAAGGTTCTGTAAATTCCGGTTGTGCCATTTATACCACCTCCTATATCGAAATTTGGAATACATCTTCCCATTCTATGCCTTTTACCTGACAAGTAAAATGAAGTTCATCGCCATCCCACTCAAATTCAAAATCTGATACTGATTCGGTACGTGGATTTACCATAAGCGCATCTGTTACGGTTCTTTCTACCATTGATTCCGCTATATCATGGTCATCTTCTCCAACTACCATTTCCATTTCTGTACCAATATCTTCCGGATATGCCAAGCATGAATAACGCTCTGTTTGTGCAGTTTTAAAGCACCAAATCATGTATGCTTCGTATCCTGTTGATTCCATAATTCTGTTTGCACCATCACAGACAAAGTCTCCCTTTTCAACATCCCATTTCATGCTTCGTTTGTATTGAGTGTCATATTCGTCCTCTTCTTCAATAAAATCAGGGACATCAAATTCCTCTTCTATATCTGCCATGCTTCGCCTCCTCTCTATGAACTTGTAATAATATCGATAACTACTGCTTCATTTTGAACCCATGCCACCAGAACACGATCTCCCGGTTGTACACTTCTCATTTTTTCTGGAATAATAACTTTATGCTCCGGGGGGTCCTCGCTTGTGGTTGTGAGTTTTTTCCCCGTTTCTCCTAATGTTAATTGCCTGCATACTGAATAACTTCCTTTCGGAATAGCAACAGGAAATGTGTTTGTGACAAGACTGCCATTCTTCTTAATCTCTCCAAAATCAAGCACCAGAGGACTTGCATTCTCTTTCTTCATACGCTGGCTTAGAACATTTGCCATTTTATTTATTCCGCTATTTTCATCAAATGCCATAGTAACCTCCTTTTAATCAAACGTACCCTCATCTACCCATCCATACACGTTGCTTTTGCTGTCCGTATGAATCAGGCACCATGGATGGGCTTTTCCATTTCCTTCACTATTTGGACCTTTATAAATTTTTGCTTTTCCTGCTTTTGCCGGATAGCCTTTAGCACCTTTGTATGAAGAAACATAATGCGTTCCTCCATGAAAATTGACTATATCGCCTTCTTTGTACTTCTTTTTCGACTCTGTTTTATTCTCCTTAACTTTGGATGTCTTAATTTTTTTCAAATCCATAGTCATACTGTAACTTTCGCAGTCGTGCCGAATTCCTTTTACATAATAATAACTGTCTGATACTCCGGCAGTTAAATATATGTAGTCACCTTTCCGAATCCACGGAACATCCGGTGCCTGCACTGTAATTTCTTTTTTCAGTACTCCATCGTCATCAAGAATATCCTGCGCCGCTGACTTTGCATCTTTCAGCGATTCGTCTGTGCCTCTTGTGTATATCCGTTGACGGATTCCATAGTTAGTGAGACCGTTTAATGTAGCTTCTACCTTAGATTTTCCTTTGTCATCTTCCTTGCCGATGACCTTTACTCTTGTTACAAGATCTGCAGTTGAAATTTTCTTGCTGACCGATTTTGTGTTATTGGTTTTAAAAACATACACATCCTTATTTGTTCCTCGTTTAACAACGTCTGCATAGCCTTTTGTGGCTCGGAGTATGTATTTCCCTGCACCTTTTTTCTTTGCATCAGCAAGAACGTCAAGAATGATATCGGATACATATGAACCATTGTATTTGAGTTTTCCGTGAGATTTATTTGGACCACTGTACTTCTTTGTTGGTATTTTGTATTCTTTAAACAATCCTGTAACAATGGTTTTCGTTCCTGTTCCTTTTGGATAAAACTTATTATCCTGACTTTTTTGTAAATCATAAAGTACATCATATACTGTTATTTTAAGGTTATTTCCACTATTCTGTGTTTGTGGATTCCATTCCACTACCTCACCTCTTGCTACTTCATCATCCTTTTTTCCATCCGTCGCAAAAATACAGATTTTGTACCCCGGTTTAATGAGTGATGAAAGCCTGCCTTTGGATGTTTTATTATTTCGGATTGTAAAGGAAGTCCTTACGGAAATCTCATTTTCATTTTCTTCCCATCCAAGGTTTTGTACAAAGTCTTTGATGTTATACTGCTTTCCCTTTTTGGTATAAATTACAGCCCTGTACTCTATCTTTGATAAATCTATCATTAAAAAGCACCTCCTATACAAGCTGCAACACTTCTCCCGGCCATATCCAATGTCCGTGATCAGAACTTGCCTTTCCGTGTTTTTTAGCACATGCCTCAATCGTCTTTTTATTCGCATTGTAAAGTTTCGTCCAATTTTTTCCTCCACCACAATGCTTTGCTGCTATTCCCCAAAGGGTATCACCGCTTACTACGGTGTAGGACTTCTTTTTTGTTTTGGAAGAGCTTCCGTTTCGGGATTTGGTCTTCTTCTTTTTCTTTTTAGAATTAGATTTTTTCAATTCCTTTACAGTATAAATTTTCAAATCCTTTGCCTGAGCAAATTCAATACTGTATTTTACATTTCCAAAAGCTCCATATACCTCTGGTGTGAAACTGGAAATAGTAACATCGATATTAATCCATGTTTTAGATACGATTAAGTTTAGGACAGTACCGTCTTTTTGCCATTTTCGTAACTGCTTAATGCACTTTTCCGGTGTCTGGTAATTTTTCTTCTGAACAATCGGTTCTTTCTTTTTTGATTTTCCAAAAAATTCTCCATCCCAGCGTATTGTAGTTACATCAGTACCCTTAGGAACCTTAACGGTCCCCTTGGATATGATGTCAAATGACTGGTATTTTGCTCCGAGACTTCCTCGGATACTCTCCGGTAATGCAGGGAATGTAAAAGACGAACCTTTTTTCCCTACTTCTATTAACTTTATATTCATCCTTTACGCCTCCTTTATTGGCATATTAGAGAATACCTGTTCCAGACGTTCTGCGATTTCGCCTCCCAGTTCATCTGCCATTTCTTTAATATGCTTTTTGACAACTGCTACAATATCCTCTTCTGACTGTCCTTCGCCGCCACTAATTTTAAATTCCGGTGCCATGCTGACACTTACCTGAATAGAAGAATTGCTTTGCTGTGGATTTCCGGAATCAATGGCTGTCTGACTAGTTTCACCTTCTGTAGCATTATCTGATGTATCAAAATTACCATAGGTATTTGATACACCTATAATTCCTCCATCAGCATAACCACCAACACCAAGATTACGTCCTACCTGTTCGTACAACTCTAATGCCCTATTTCGTCTGCTCGGGGTTAAAGGAATAATTGCCTCCGGTCCGTCTTCGCCAACCCATGAGAGCTGTTTACCGCTGACGTATCCACCGGTGGCGTTATGCCCTGTTGCTCCGGAATTTAGTCCCCAATTTGGAGTTGAAATCGTAGGCAGAGTCAGTCCCGAATATGACGGAGTAATGTTGATTTTTGCATTTACCGAAAACGGATTTGCAAATGCTGAATCAATGGCTGTCTGCGCTGATGAGCGATACAGTTCCGAACCATTCGATATAGAGTCCGTAACTCCTGTATTAAACGAATCACCTATAGCCGTTCCTTTTTCCTGCGAATCTGCTATAAGCTGTGCATTATCTGACGGAATTTCTATATTTGTAAAATACTCTTCAATGACCTTATTTAAGGCTTCTGGATCAAGATTTTCCTCCATTGTTCTATGGATTCCTTCTGCCGTACTTTTTGCACTCTGTTCCCAGTTATCTCCATAGTATTCGGAAAATGTTTTTGATTTTTCACTTTGTGGTAAATCATAATAAGTTCCAGTTCCCCATGTTGGGTCAATCATTTCAAACAAGCTGTCTTGGTCATTGAAAGTAAACGAATTCCAATCAACAGCTTTATAGATTTCATCCGCTGTTGGAATACATTTTTTATAATTCTCAATCAACTGCTCTTTCGTAGTATCTGTATTAGCCTGTGCCGACTGAATCAGTTGTGTTGCGATTGGTGTTGCTACATCTGTAGGAAGTTTATCCAATCCAAACCAACCAATAGCATCTGCAGTATTCCACGATTCTACATCAGGATGTTTAATCATGGCATTATTAAGAGCCTGCTGTAATTTTTCCTGTATGGTACCCTCGAAATATGGTAGGATACCATTTAACTCATCCGCATACGCTGTCGTAATTGCATCCAAATTGAAATTATTTATTCTCAGGCTCACATCATCAAGTTGTGCATAATATCCTTTTGTTGCTTTTTTCACTGCCTTATCGTATTGTTCTTGTGTGATTGCCCCTTCTGAAAGTTCAAGGTTTAAATTCGTAAGTGTTACTGTCAATGCATCATCATAGTTGGTCTGTGCTTCATCAGCATATACCTTGAGTTCTTCCTGCATTGCCTGATAAGATTCCGCATCCAGTTCTGCACCGGAATACTTAATACCTATCTTCTGTAACTCTGCATCACTTCGTGCTTTTGAAAGTTTATCCGTAATGTCGCTAATCTTCTGCTGATACTTCTCAATGACAGACATTTCATCCATATCAATAGCACCGTCTTTCAATGCATTTTCAACTTCCTTGCCCAATTTACTTCCAAGTTTCTTTATCTGGGATTCAAAGCCTTCATACATTGTGTCAAGACCTTTTGTACTTCCTTTTCCGTTGGTTAGAAGTTTTAATGCTACTGTTGCTTCGTAGTGGTTGTCTTCAATATATGACGAAGCAGAATCGACAAAATTATCAATCGTAGTCTTGTAATTTTCCTTATCAATTTCTGACAACTCCAGACCGAGACCTACTTTCCAATTCTCCTTTTGAAGTGCTGAAACCGAATTATGTAAAGAATTTAAAGAATTCTGTGTATTGCTGGCAGCATTCGCAAAATCCTCCATCTCACTGGCTTTATCTGCAAACGCAATTTCACTGGCCAGTTTCTTAACTTCATTCAAAGATAAATGAATATCTCCAAAGGCATTTTCCATAACGTTTGCACATTCTTCTTGGAACATCTTCGCAAATTCTTCTGCAGATACTTCAGAATCGTTCATGGCTTTGGTTAATGCTTCGTTTCGGAATCTTACATCATCAATGGCAAGTCCTGTAGCTTCAAATACTTTTTTCGCTTTTTCAGCCTCTTTCTGCATTTCTTCGACATTATCCTGATATTCTTCTTTTATACTGTCGCCCTTAATCCATCCTGCTATACCACCAACTCCGGCACCAATCAACGCACCAACAGCAGTACCTAGTCCCGGAATCACGCTTCCAAGTGCTGCACCTGCGGCCGCACCTGCAGCAACTCCACCAAATTTCCATGCTGCTGATTCGCCATATGCCGCTGATTCATCTTTATCAGTAGATTTAATTGCTTTATAAGTATCCATTGTACCACTCACAACAGTTGCACCGGCTGCAACTCCACCGGCTGCTACTCCCATTCCTAAGCCGCTCAATGCTCCTGCTGATAGAGAGCCACCTCCTGCAAGATTTCCGGCACCCAAATCTATTGCTAATAATGCCGACTTTCCAAGTATTCCTGAACCGGTAGCTGCTGAACCCATAAGACTACCAATGAGCGAAGCACCTCCGTTTGTACTTCCAAAAAGTCTCTTTCCTACACTGAAAGCACCTTTTCCCAATCCAATAAAA
>JAFVAA010000955.1 GCA_017476305.1 Lachnospiraceae bacterium | reverse complement strand
CAGAAACCATGCCCTGCCCCGGGGATTTTTACGAGCTTTGCTGACGGAAAACAGAGAGCCGCCCGCTCCGAATAGGAAACCGGAACGATCTCATCCGCTGTACCGTGCAAAAGCAGTACATTTCTTTTAAACTCCGGAAGCACCGAATAAATATCAAAGGACATCGCATCCTCATGATAAATTTTTCCAATCTCATAGCCCATCACAGAAAAAGTATCCGGTATCTCCTGCGGATCCGGTACACGCCTATGCGTATCATCCTGCAGCACATAAGCCGGGTACTCAGCAATCAGCCCCCGAACCTTCTCAGGATGCTTCGCTGCCGTATAGGATGCCACAAAGCCCCCCTGACTAAGCCCCATCAAAAAAACATTTTTTTCATCGATTTCCGGTCGTTTCGAAATTTCCTCTAAAATCACTTCCATATCTGCTGCCTCAGTCAGCACAGACATTTCCTTCATGCATCCATCACTTTTACTATCCGGACCTCCTCCGATAAAGTCAAACGCAAAGGAAGCAATCCCCTGCCCGGCAAACACCTGTGCATAATTTCTCGTATCTGCAATACTCCCCCCGAAACCATGCCCTATAATCACCACCGGAAAGCTTCCTGTACCTTCCGGCAGATAAAGCTCCCCATAGATCCGTTTTCCGTTCCGGCTAAACTCTATAATCTGCATTTTTTTCATCCTCTCCCACTATACTCATCCACAATTCTCCACATCACACTATTTTTTTCCAAAACGAATCACATTCCATGAACAGCTTTTCATCACTGTTTCAAAACTTCCATCTGCAAATGAATAACTCTCTTTCTTCTTTGGAAAAACATTCTCCCCCTTTGCAGAATTCGTCACCTTCATATCTTCATTTTCCAAAACCGTATATTCTAAAACCTGATATCCCGAAAAACTCCTCATATCTGCCTCAAAGGAAATATCCTCCTCTGTATACCGGTTTACCGCAAAGATGGTCACCTCATCCTTTTCTTCATTCCAGACCACAGCCGCCTCGATATCCGTGACATCACTGTGCCCTGCTGTATCATGACATCCCGTAGAAATGACAGGCTGTAGAGATATTCCACGCCCGTATTTCGAAGCATGTAAAAATGGATAAAAAATCGTCTGTCTCCAGGCAGGTCCGTCGGTTTCTGTCATGACAGGTGCAATGACATTAATCAGCTGTGCCAGGCAGGCAAGCTTTACACGGTCCGCATGCTTTAAAAAGGTAATTAGCACCAGACCATTTAAAATGGCATCTTCGAAGTTATAAATATCCTCCAGCAGATGTGGAGCCGTCTGCCAGGGCTTACGGTCCATCTGCTCATTGTCACTTTCCATAACATGATACCATACATTCCTTTCATCAAAGCTGAGACAAATATTTTTTTTACTGCGCTTCTTCGCCTTTACGAAATCACAGGTAGCAGTCACACTGCCGATGAAGCGTTCCAGATCCTGCGTTTTTGCAAATAAATCTGCCGTATCATCTGCCTGGTTCCGAAGTACTGATGCAGGGAAATAT
>JAFVAA010000954.1 GCA_017476305.1 Lachnospiraceae bacterium | reverse complement strand
GTCCTTGGCAGGGAGATTCTGACACCGGACGAAGTGCGGATGCTGGACAATAAGAAGTGTCTTGTCTTTATCCGTGGATTGAATCCGGTATTGGACAATAAGTATTTCACGCCAAAGCATCCAAGATTCTCTCAGAGTGCGGACGGGAGCGGGGAAGTATTTGCCTTTGTTCCGAGGCTTCCGGAAAACCTGACGGAACTGCCATACGTCATGCTCACACCGGAGGGGCTGAAGCAGTATGAAAAGAGGAAGGAAAAGGGAGAGCCGGTCTATATCGACACCCTTACCTATGATGAATTCATGATGCTGGATGATATGGGCATAAACAAGCGTTTTATGGAGCTTGACCAGATGCAGGCTGAGCAGGAGTACCGTGAGGAAGCGGTTCAGACGGAACTGGCCTATATGCCGGATGAAGAGACAGAGAGGAGCCTGGTGGCTGAGCTTATCGCATTAAAAAAGCAGGCGCAGGGAAAGAAGATTAAAGCGGGAGCATTGGCTGGTGGGAAAGATACAGACGGTACAGGAGCAGGTGATGGGAACGCCGGGGCTGTGGCAAGTGCATCAGACGATGATATAGGTGGCAGCCTTTCCTATCGGCTGGGGCATCTTAGGTTCACGCCTGCCCAGCTAAGTGAGATCAAGCGGGCGCAGGATGAAAAGATTCCGGAGTCATATATCTTATCCTATGCCTATCCGGAAAACAGCGTAGTAAAGATGGCTTCCATGCGCAGGAAGTATGGGCAGCCTGAGCATAGGGACAGTAAAAACGTGGGGGCTGCGTAGTGCAGCTCTCTTTCAATATACAGATAAAGGAGATTAAGGATTATGAATACGAAAAAGAATAATAGCTTTTTGTCAAAGGTAAAAGACTTTGCGGGTAAGGTAGTAGCCCCGGCGCTTGCTGCAACAGCATATTCGGTGAATGCCATGACAACTACCGTTTTTGCATCAGGTACGGAGGCAGTCACAAAGCCACTGGACAACCTAAAGACGCTGGTCATTGCGGTGATTGGTGCCGTTGGGGTCATCATCCTTGCAAAGAATGTCATGGAGTTTGCCCAGGCATATCAGCAGCAGGATTCCTCGACCATGAACTCGGCACTAAAAGGTATTGTAGCCGGTTCCATGATGGCAGGCATTTCTACCGTGCTAACGTTCCTCGGATTCTAAATAACACGGAGATTTCCGGGAAAGGAGGAAAGCCGGAGGCGGCAGGGATGTCCTGCCGCATGAGGTGCCGGCGCAGTAGATATGGATATATTTAAGCTGGGAGATAAGATCCTCGACCTTCTTAACATGGTGTTTGGTTTTTGGAACAACCAGGTATCATTGGTCTTTGGACTCTTGGGACAGTCTCCCGTGGAATTTAAGGAAGGAGGACCATGGGCGATTATTGCCGGGATTGAGCCGATATTTGTGGCTGTAGGTTCATCACTTGTGGTCCTTTTCTTTGTTATCGGTTTCTGTTCGGAATCGGTGGATGTTAGGGAAGAGATGCGATTTGAGGTAATCCTCCGGATGCTGATACGGCTGGGGCTTGCGGAATGGTTCGTGGCAAACAATGTAACCATTATGAAGGCAATCTTTACGTCCGTGGGAAATCTGGTAGGTCTGCTTTCGGCGGGAACTACTACAGAGCTTGTCATAGATGAGACGCAGGCGGAGATCATCGCAGGACTTGGGTTTGGGGAGTCGTTTATCATGCTGATACTTGCGGCACTTTTATCCATCATTATTATCATCTGCGGATTCTTTTTGATATACACGGTGTATTTCCGGTTTTTGAAGCTGCTTATCATTGTGCCTCTTGGTTCCATAGCTTTTTCGACTATGGGTGGGAATCGGATGGTATCGCATACGGCAGTAGCATACAGCAAGTATTTTCTGTCCGTAGTCCTTGAAGCCGTGACCATGGCACTTGCGATCATACTTTGCAATGCATTTATAAACGCAGGATTGCCAAGCTTCACCGGGGACTATGCGGATTGGGCAAAGACGCTTATCTACCTGTGTGAGATGACATTTACGATAGCACTTACGGTAGGCAGTGTAAAAGGAGCGCAGACACTTACCAGCAAAGCATTTGGATTATAAGGAGAATGAGATGATAATAGAAGTAAATAAAGATATCGACCGCTACAAGGAGACAGTGGTTTTAGGGCTTACGGCAAGGCAGCTGATATTCAGCATCGCTTCGGTGGTAGTTGGAGGAGGCATTGTGCTTTTAGTTTATCCGTATGTTGGGCTGACGGTCAGTGCCTACATAGCGATACCGGCTGTGGCACCTATCGCACTCAACGGGTTTTATTCATACAATGGCATGACATTCATGCAGATGATGAAAAAGAAGCTGCATTTCGCTTTTGCAAATAAGCCGGTCACCTACATTTCAACTGAGGGCGAAGCGGAAGTAGAGGCGATCAGGCTGGCAGAGGCGACAGAGGATAAAAAGAAGCGGAAGAACAGACTGAATGAGGGCAGCAAAGAGGATTTTGAAACGGCAAAGAAGGGAATGGTAAAGACTCTTATCTTCCTGATCTTTGCCGTTTTTGCTATGGCAGGTGCTGTCATTTGGTACAAATACTTTAGATAGGAGGGACACAGGCAATGGGATTATTTTCAGATGGATTTTCGGAGCTTAAAAAAGCGAGCGAGCCGCTTTATAAGACACCGAAATCCATACAGGAGACAATAGAGATCATGAAGGTGGCTGAGAACGGGATCTTTGAGGTGGCAAAGAGCAGGTTCAGTAAATGCTACCGCTTTTCGGACATCAACTATACGACAACGAACGAGGATGAGCAGATCGACATTTTTGAAAGGTACTGCAAGTTCCTTAATTCCATGGACTGTGCATTTAAGATTACGGTCAACAATAAGAACCGGGATATGAATGCTCTTCGGGACTATATCCTGCTTCCCTACACGGGGGGCCGGTTTGATAAGTTCCGCAAGATCTACAACGACATCATAGAGGAGAAAATCCGTGAGGGAAGGCAGGGCATCGAACAGGAACGGTATCTTACCATCACCATCGAGCGTAAGAATTTTGAAGAAGCAAAGGCGCAGTTCGCCACAATAGAGGCAACCGTGCATAAGGCATTTGGGGAACTGGGGGCAGAGATCATTCCTCTTTCGGGAAATGAGAGACTGAAGGTGCTTCACGATTTTTATCATCTGGGAGACGAGGGTGAGTTTGATTTTGATATCCGTCATGCCAAGAGAGTTGGGGCAGATTTTCGCAATGACCTTTGCAATGGCATGGTCAAATATCTGCTAGACCATATCGAGGATGAGGGAAAGTACAGCAGGGCATTATTTATCAAAAAGTATCCCAGC
>JAFVAA010000953.1 GCA_017476305.1 Lachnospiraceae bacterium | reverse complement strand
TCAACAGCATTGATATATGGTTCAATCACTTTTGCATGAGAGGTTATGGTAGACTTTCCTGAACCATTCGGACCGGCAAATACTATAATTTCCGGCTGTTTTTCATTTCTCTCCTGCATATTTACGCCTCCCGTCAGCATACTCTAAATATGCTTTCCTCTTTTCAATATCAAATCCTGCGACCGGATTGCCCTTGATTCTTTTCATCTCATTTTCAAGCCTGATCGCTTCCTTAAACCGCTCTGTCAGCTCTTCATCTGATATTCCACAGGTCGAATCCAATTCATTGTGCATAATATCTTCCTCCTACCTCTTATTTTTCTAAATTTCTCATGTATAACTACACGGGATAAAAATATTATATCATGGAATATCATTTTCTAAAATCAGTTTTCTTCATGGAATGTCAGGTTGTAACGATCATAGAATCCCTTTCGCCCTGTTCTGAACCGTCATTCCCCCATCTACTAATCTTTCTTTCATGTCTTCATCCTTAAATAAATGAGTCTAAAGCCAGTGGGATTATGGCAGGCTGATTTCAGATCAGCCCAGCCATATATAATGGCAGATGCCAAATTCCCTCTTTCTGCATCACATCTTTTCCATATAATATGATTCCATCTGCGATCCTGTCCCGAAATTTACCGGTAAATTTATCGAGCGAGGAGTGCTTTCGATACGCAGAAGATTTTACCTCCACAGGCATGATCTTCTTCCCGCTCTTTACCAGAAAGTCAATCTCCATACGCTCTTTCCGGTTCTCTTTACTACTGCGCGAATAAAATAACAACCGGTGTCCTGCGCACCGGAGCATCTGTGCCACGACATTTTCCATCAGCATCCCCTCATTTACCTGAATCCGGTCAAACAGAATCTCCCGGTACAGTTCATTGTCCATAAAAGAATCATCCTGAAATGCCAATGTGACCAAAAGCCCCGTATCTGCCATATATATTTTCTGTGTCGTATGATCCTCACTAAGTTTTAGCCCCACCGTAGGATCTGTCGCATTCAGACAGGGGCTTACTACCATAGCTTCACGAAGCCACACAAAAGCATCCTCATACTCTCTCGCCCGCGCGGACTTTTTCAAAGAATCCAGCTTGTATACTTTTTCCTTTTTGGAAAGCTGCACCGGAATCTCATCAAAAATTGCGAAAACCTTACTCTCATATCCTTTTGCGAATTTTGTGATATCCTCTCTGTAAAGTCGTAAAATCCTGCGCTTGATCCGGTCCACCATCTCAAAATCATGGATCACTGCATACTCCGAAACCGCCTGCGGCATCCCGCCAACCAGCATATATTCCCGAAACCGTTTCATGACCGCACGGTGAAGAACTGCCCCCAAGGGCTTTTTCCCCTGATAATGCTCCTTTAGCAGGGAGTACGTTGTCTCATACCCCATAGCCCATAAAAATTCCTCAAAATCCAGAGGAAACATCTGAATGTGTTCCTCCTCCGAGGGAAGTACGATATCCTGAATATTCTGTTTCAAAGTAATCAAAGAACCGGTCTCCATATAATCATAGCGACCATCTGCCACCAGGTATTTGATCATCTGCCTTGCGCGCGGGCAAAGCTGTACTTCATCAAAAATAATACAGGACTCTCTCTGATACAGCTTCACATGATAATGCGCAGACAAAGCAGCAAACAAAATATCAAAATCATTTCCTTCGGTTTCAAACAGCTTTTTTACATCTTCGGGTGCCTGTGCAAAGTCAATCAAAAGATAGCTTTTATATTCTGCGGAAGCGAATTTTTCCACAATAAAACTTTTCCCTACCCGTCTGGCTCCTTCGATCAACAGTGCACTGCTCCCATTCTCCTTTCTTTTCCATTCCAGAATTTCATCATATATTTTTCGCCTGATTTCCATGACATCCCTTCTTTCTATTTCCATTTTTTGAATATTCCGTAGCCATCTGCACGGGATAATCCTATTATATCACGGAATGTCACTTTCTAAAACCGCTTTTTCTCACGGAATGTCACTTTCTAAATCTGCTTTTTCCCACGGAATTTCACTTTTTAAATCCGCTTTTTCTCACGGAATGTCACTTTTTAACGACCAACACCAATCTATGTTCCTGCCCTACTTCTTGGTAGAATCTGTCATCCACTCTGTCAATATAGGGAGAGAAAGTCTCAAAGCTACGATCAGTACGAAGATCAGTACGAAACCGATGATCGCCGTCTTTAAGGACTGCTTTCTCTTTTCTCTCTCCTGCGGCTCCTCAGCGGTCGCATACTTCACACCGAGGAAAATACAGAAAATCGCTCCACCGGCACCCACAAGCGCCATAAGCGGTGTGATAAGCGAATTTAACAGTCTGACGATCGGATTCGTCACACCCGAAAAATCGACCGGTTCATCCGTTGGCTTCGCTGTCGCACCTGTCGCAAATGCTGCCTTGCTCGTCGTCAGGCTCACCATGAAGTCCTGTGTGCCTCCCTGCTTTTCTGATTCAATGATCCTTAAAACCTCGTCAGAGTTCTCTGCCAGAAAAAACTCTGTATCCTCACCAAGCAATGCACTTTCTTGCCGTTACACAGCATCTCAGTTATAATATACTCATCAGCAAAAATATCTGCCGATTTCTAAGGATGAGGTGCTGAGAGAAGGACTACAGGGGTGGTATCTGGTAAAGAAGCAATTCGTGGAGAATGAGTTTTGGAACCGTTTTTATATGGATAGGTATGGGATGAAGTGGTGGGGATTTGATGAGATTTAAAGAATAATTTGTTTCATATCTTGATTGCTCATAAATCAAAAAAAGCACCCGCTAAACTGCGAGTGCGATATATTGTCTACTATAACGAGAAGATGCAACTCCAGGACGGAATAACATCTTCTCCAGACTTAATTTTGTTATACAGAATTATTATAGCTTCTTTTTTATCCAATCCCTTTTCATAATAATGTCTTACAACACCAGCAAAAATGTCAGCAAACTGAATCACAGGAGTAACAGCAGAACTCAAAAACAAAGGCATTTCTAAAATATGGTGGAATGACCTTCCAAATTTTGTTTTGAAAAAAACCTGTCATAGCTTCAGCAATTTTTCTATGTAAACCGCTTAAATGCTGAACTTTCTCACATCCTTACTGTCCCAGTGACTTCATCGTCGGGAAAGATATCGGGGGCATCCCGTACCTCTTCGTATCCCTCCAAAATCCTTTATTTCCGCACATTCTTGAAATACGCACTTATACGCACTTCTCCGTGATTTGATGTATTTTTTTGGTCAGAGACCAGTCTTTTTAGAAAAATCCTCCAAAAGGACCTTTTCTCTTTTAAAATACATCCATATTCTGTGCTAAATTCTCTAAAGCTACCTTTTTAATATTGGCATCATTCACTTCGGCATAGATATTCATTGTCGTTGTCACATCAGCATGACCCATAATCTCCTGAATCACCTTGATAT
The DNA here is from genome assembly GCA_017476305.1 of Lachnospiraceae bacterium. Classification (GTDB taxonomy): domain Bacteria; phylum Bacillota; class Clostridia; order Lachnospirales; family Lachnospiraceae; genus Butyribacter. Next base: position 987 of record JAFVAA010000953.1, on the reverse strand, counting down.
TATCTTCCTTCTCACACAGTCTTGAAGCGAACGTATGGCGGAATATATGGCATGAGAACCTCGGAATGATAACCGGCTCCCTACGCTTCTTCTTCGCCTCTACTTCTTCCTCAGCATTATGGGCATCCACAATTCTCTTGATTGCCCTATTAATTGCATTTGGATTATGCGGCATTCCAAAGCGATTTGTAAAAATAAAATTTGTCATGCCATCTACGACCTCTTCACAGAACCATTCTTCCTGCTGCCGTTCAAACTCACTTTGCAGTACATCATACACCGGTCCCATCATAGGAATATCCCTGATTCCTGCCTCTGTCTTTGAATCAGATACCCTAAACTCACAGCGGAATGTATCATCTGCTCTGGGATAATAGGTAAGATTATGATTGATATGAATCACTCGATTCTCCATATCTACATCGTCCCAGCGCAATCCTACAATCTCACCGATGCGGCATCCCGTACCAAGCAATGTCACAAAAAGCGGATACCACTGATAAAAGAATGGATTCTGTGCCACATATCTAATAAACGCTCTCTGCTGCAGCGCAATGCCGGAAGATTCATATCCGATACAGTCCTTCTTATCAAGAAATACATGATAATCCCTGTCTACACCTTTGAGTTTCCTTGTAAGCGGAATCACCTGCATGATTGGTGAATGTTCATTGTACTCGCTGTCACTGTACACGATTGCCGGTCTGTACCCACGGATCAGGCAGCAATCGTACTCCTGTCCAAACTCGACCATCACGATATCCCATTTTTCATAGGAAGGACGGGAAAGTGACAGCGAAAGATTTCTCCTTCGTGTTCCTTCATCCTCTCTCATATTGCTTCCATGCCTGTCATAATCATAACTGCTATAAAATCTACTCATCTTAAACCCTCCGTTCAGATATAATGGTCTGCCATATCCCTGACTTTCCGCACAGCCTCCGTCTGTGTTGCAAACTCTCCTATATGAAAGTCACCATAATATGC
>JAFVAA010000952.1 GCA_017476305.1 Lachnospiraceae bacterium | reverse complement strand
GTGGCGATTGCGTTTGATTCAAGGCATATGTCTCCGGAGTTCGCAGATGAGTCAGCCCTCTGTCTGGCAGCAAACGGAATCGAGGCGTATGTGTTCGAGTCCCTGAGACCGACACCGGAGCTTTCTTTTGCAGTGAGAGAGCTCAAATGCGTAGCGGGGATCAATATCACCGCCAGCCACAATCCGCCGGAGTACAATGGATATAAGGTATATTGGGAGGATGGTGCGCAGATTACACCGCCACACGATAAAGGGATCATGGATGAGGTAAAGGCTGTGACGGATTATGCGACGGTAAAGACGATGGACAAGTCCGAGGCGGTGGAAAAGGGCTTATATGAGCAGATCGGTGCTGAAATCGATGATAAATACATAGCTGTTTTAAAGGAGCAGGTCATCCATTGGGACAGCATTAAAGAGGCAGGAAAGGACATTACTGTAGTTTATACACCGCTTCATGGTACCGGAAATATTCCGGCGAGAAGAGTCCTAAAGGAAATCGGTTTTGAAAACGTATATGTGGTACCGGAGCAGGAGCTTCCGGACGGAGATTTTCCTACCGTCAGCTATCCGAATCCGGAAGCGGCAGAGGCTTTCGAGCTGGCTCTGAAGCTCGCGAAGGAGAAGGATGCGGATCTGGTTCTCGCTACGGATCCGGATGCAGACCGTCTGGGCGTATATGTCAAGGATACGAAGAGCGGGGAGTATATTACACTGACAGGAAATATGTCCGGTTGTCTTTTGGCAGATTATGAGATCTCGCAGAGAAAGGAGACAAAGGGACTTCCGGCAGATGGAAAGCTGATCAAAACGATTGTGACGACGAACCTTGCAGATGCGATCGCCAAATATTACGATGTGGATCTGATCGAGGTGCTGACCGGGTTTAAGTTCATCGGGCAGCAGATCTTAGGTTTTGAAAATACCGGAAAGGGAGAGTATCTCTTTGGATTCGAGGAGAGCTACGGATGCCTCATCGGTACCCATGCGCGTGATAAGGATGCTATCGTGGCGACGATGGCACTTTGCGAGGCGGCAGCTTACTATAAAACGAAAAACATGACGCTCTGGGATGCGATGATCGCGATGTATGACCGCTATGGTTACTACAAAGACGGGGTGCAGTCCGTGACGATGTCAGGAATCGAAGGCCTGGAGAAAATTCAGGAGATCATGAATACGCTTCGTACAAATCCACCGAAGGAAATCGGCGGGTATCAGGTTACTTCCTTTAGGGATTATGAGAAGGATACGATTACGGATTTAGCGACGGGTGAGGTGAAGCCGACCGGACTTCCGAAGTCCAATGTACTCTATTTTGACATGACGGATGGTGTATGGATGTGCGTGAGACCGTCAGGAACCGAGCCAAAGATAAAGTTCTACTATGGTGTGGTAGGAACTTCTTTGGAGGATGCGGATCAGAAGGGAAAAGAGATGGCAGAGACTGTGGAGAAGTTAGTGGCATCCATGTCATAGGAAAGGAAGGCAGGGGCGTTCATAGCAGGTACATCGCTGGTGTATTGGCGGGCAGGAGGGGATATTCCCCTCCTGTTTGTTAAAATTGATAAAACAAATTTGCTGAATCAGGGTTATTCAACGGAAAGATGGTCGAATATGTATCTTGTGGCAGAGGACACGCTGCTCTGCCAATTTCTATAGTAAAATCACAAGGAGATGAAAGTTTATGCAAAGAAACCTACTCGAATATCTTGAACTGACTGCGAAACGGCTGCCGCATAAGCCCGCGATCTGCTCTGATGAAGAGCAGCTGTCATTTTCGGAGCTGATGGCAGAGGCAAAGAAGATCGGAAGTTATCTCATCAAAATCGCTGCATATCATGAGCCGGTTTTGATCTATATGAAAAAAACACCCTCCATGCTTGCAGTGATGTTAGGCATTATCTATAGCCGCTGCTATTATGTACCTATGGATGATGAAATGCCTGATGAACGTGTTCAGAAAATTATAACGAAGACGCACGCACGGTATTTGATTACAGATAATGTCGAAAACTTTTCTGCACATCAGATATCCTATGAGGGGACGATTCTTTCCCTGCAATCTGTAAAGCAAACGGAGATACAGGAGGAGCTGCTAAAGAAGGTCCGGGAAAAGGCACTGGATATCGACCCGATCTACCTTCTTTTTACTTCCGGCTCTACCGGAGAACCGAAAGGAGTGCTTGGACATCATCGTGGAACCGTCGATTATATTGATGCGATTACGGGTGAAATCCCCTTTTCCGAAGAATCCATCATCGGAAATCAGGCTCCTTTCTATGTGGATGCCTGTATGCGGGATGTTTTTACGACTTTAAAATGCGGATGCACCACATGGATCATTCCAAAGGAAAACTTCCTATTCCCGCTAAAAATGATCGATTATCTAAATGAAAAAAGGATCAATACGATCTGCTGGGTGGCATCCGCCCTGTCGCTCGTGTCATCCATGGGAACCTTTGAGGATGCCATACCAGAGTACATCCGCCTGATCGTGTCAGGCAGTGAGGTGCTTTCGCCAAAGCAATATAACTTATGGCGTCAGGCTTTGCCGGAAGCCAGGTTTTTTAATGTATACGGACCAACGGAGACCTCTGGAGCCAGTACCTTTTTTGAGGTAAAGGGAATACTGGATGAGACAAAACCCATTCCGATTGGACGCGCATTTCCAAATATAGAGGTTTTTCTTTTAGATGGAGACACGGAGCTTCGGGAGATTGGGAAAATGGGGGAAATCTGCATACGGGGAACGGGCGTGACACATGGATACTTCGAGGAAGCAGAAAGAACAAAGGAGCGATTTGTTCAGGATCCACGAAATCATGCCTATCATGAACGCATCTATCGGACAGGGGATTTGGCAGAATATGACCAGAATGGAGATCTGCTTTTCAGAGGACGTGCCGATTATCAGATCAAACACATGGGATACCGTATAGAACTGGGAGAGATCGAAGCGGCCGCGGCTGCTGTTGTATCGGAGTGCGGCTGTATTCATGCGGCACAGAATGACAAAATTGTCCTGTTTTATTCTGGAGATATTGGAAAAAGGGAGCTTACCGTTTTGCTAAAAAAAGTGCTTCCACGCTACATGATGCCGAATTTGATCATAAAGGAGGATTCTTTACCACATTTATCCAATGGCAAGCTGAACCGCAGGGGATTACTGGACAGGTATCAGGAAAGTATTGAGGAAAAAGGAAGGAGACAGCACAGCTCCAGAGGGAATAAAAGATAAATATTGAGTATTCGGTCGTTTCGGCATTGACAATAATATCAGTATTTGATACATTTGATAAGTAAGTATATAGAGCGAACAATATACAAAAAGAAGGGAGATCGTCATGGATATTGAGGATATCAGGGACGGAGTACTAAATATTTTAAAGGAGCTTCATGAGGACATCGATTTTGAAGCGGAAGAAAAGATGGTGGATGATAAGATTTTGGATTCTTTTGATTTGGTTACTCTGGTAACGGAGTTAGGAGATGAATTTGATATAGAGATTACAGCGAAGGATTTTGTCGCTGAGAATTTTAATTCTGTGGATGCTCTTTCCGAGATGGTCGAAAGACTCATGGAGGAGTAAGGCATGTTTGTTTCATATGGTTTTATTGCATTCCTTCTGGGGCTTTTTCTGGTGTATTACATCATACCGAAAAAGCTCCAGTGGATTCTTCTTTTGGTGGCAAATTTTCTTTTCTACTTTTCAGCGGGCAGATTTTATCCTGTTTTTATTTTCGTAACCTCTTTTACGGTGTATCTGACCGGTCTTTTGATGGGACGAATGGATGATACGATTGAGGATTATGAGAGAAGGATAAAGAGCGGTGGGACAGAGAAACCATCCAGAGAGGAAAAAAAGGCTTTTAAACATAAAATAGGAAACCGGAAAAAATGTTATATGCTGCTGT
>JAFVAA010000951.1 GCA_017476305.1 Lachnospiraceae bacterium | reverse complement strand
GCTTTCCGGGCTTGGGCTTTCGGATTATGGAATCGGTATCGTGGCTGCGGGTGCTGTGCTGCAGTATCTGACGGAAACGCAGAAGATTTCCCTCGACCATATTACGAGGCTCCAGACCTATGTTTCCGACCAGTATATGATTCTTGACCGGGCGACCAGACGAAACCTGGAGCTCTGTGAGACGATGCGGGAAAAGGCAAAAAGAGGTTCCCTTTTCTGGGTACTGGATAAAACGAAAACGGCAATGGGCGCGAGAATGCTAAGAAGCTCTATCGAACAGCCCTTTGTAAAAAAGGAACAGATTTTAGAAAGACTGGATGCCATAGAAGCAATCAATGCGCAGGTGATAAACAGAGAGGAGCTTCGGGAATATTTAGGGCAGGTCTATGATTTGGAGCGTTTGATCAGTAAGATCAGCTATCGGAGTGCGAATCCGAGGGATCTCCTGGCGTTCAAGCAGTCCCTAGGGATGCTTCCGCATATTAAATATATACTAAACACCTATGAGGAAAGGACGATTTTAAGGACCTATGGGGAGAACATCGAGGATTTGCAGGAGCTGTATGGGCTGATCGACTCTGCGATAAACGAAGAACCGCCGATTTCCGTGCGTGAAGGGGATATCATAAAGGATGGATACCATGCGGAGGTAGACCGTCTGCGAAGTGCGAAAACGGACGGGAAAAAATGGCTTGCAGAGCTTTTAGAGGAGGAACGGGAACGGACTCAGATCAAAAATCTAAAGATAAAGTTCAATAAAGTGTTCGGGTATTATTTAGAGGTGACCAATTCCTATAAAAATCTGGTTCCGGATGACTGGACGAGAAAGCAGACACTGGCAAATGCAGAGCGATATACGACACCGAAGCTAAAGGAGTTAGAGGATACGATTTTAGGAGCGGAGGACCGGTTGAACAGTCTGGAATATGATCTTTTCTGTGAGGTGCGCGAAAGGATTTATGAGCAGATAGGAAAAATTCAGGAGACTGCGAAGATCATCGCCTCTGTAGATATGCTGGCATCTTTAGCGGTAGTGGCAGAGCAGAATCACTATGTCAGACCGCAGATCACAAATGACGGAATCATAGAAATCAGGGACGGGAGACATCCGGTCGTGGAGAAGATGATTTCGAATGAGCTTTTTGTGGCAAATGATACATATCTGGATGAAAAGAAACATAAGATTGCCATCATCACAGGACCAAATATGGCGGGAAAGTCTACCTATATGCGGCAGACGGCACTTTTAGTCCTGATGGCACAGATTGGATCTTTTATTCCGGCAAGGGAAGCGAAAATCGGTATCGTAGACCGGATTTTTACGAGAGTAGGGGCTTCGGATGACCTGGCGAGCGGGCAGAGTACCTTTATGGTGGAGATGACGGAGGTGGCAAATATCCTGAGAAATGCCACGAAAAACAGTCTGGTGATTTTAGATGAGATTGGAAGGGGAACCAGTACCTTCGACGGTTTAAGCATCGCCTGGGCGGTGATTGAGCATATTGCAAACCCGAAGCTTTTAGGGGCGAAAACGCTTTTTGCGACACATTATCATGAACTGACGGAGTTAGAAGGAAAGATTGACAGTGTGGATAACTACTGCATTGCCGTGAAGGAGCAGGGGGGAGAGGACATTATTTTTCTCAGGAAAATCATAAAGGGCGGTGCGGATAAGAGCTATGGTATCCAGGTGGCAAAGCTCGCGGGAGTGCCGGACGGGGTACTGCAGCGTGCCAGAGAAATCGTAGAGAAGCTGAGTGAAAATGACATTGCGGAAAAGGCAAAGGAAATCGAGGTAGAGTATGAGCCGGAGGAAAAGGATGAGTTTGTGTACGGCATGGAGGCACAGACGGTGCATCACCGGAGAAGGAAAAAAGCGGAGAAAGAGGATACCATGGGGCAGCTGTCTCTTTTCGATTCCGCACAGATCAAGTCGGATGATATTCTCGTGGAGCTAAGGGATATCGATCTGTCGGCGACTACTCCGATTGAGGCTTTAAACGTACTGTATCAGATGCAGAAGAAGCTGAAGGAAAGAATGTGAGAGGATTTCAGAACAGTATAGCCAGGGGATTCGTTTGGAGGGGTTTCAGAGCTACACTTCAGGGATAGAAAGAAAATGGTTACTATTAGCAGCCGGAACGGCTGTGAATAACAGTAACGGGAAATGCGGAAAGGACAGAGAAAAGATGGCAAAAATTCATGTGCTTAGTCAGGACACGATCAATAAAATCGCAGCGGGCGAGGTGATTGAAAGACCGATGGCTGTAGTGAAGGAGTTAGTAGAAAATGCAGTGGATGCCGGGGCTACTGCAATCACCGTGGAGATTGCGGATGGAGGGAAAAGCCTGATACGTGTGACGGATAATGGAAGCGGGATGGAAAAGGAGGATATTAGACTGGCCTTTACGCCGCATGCGACCAGTAAGATCCAGGATGTTACCGATCTTTTAGAGGTCAGGAGCCTGGGGTTTCGCGGAGAGGCTCTGGCAAGCATTGCGTCAGTATCGCAGTTAGAGATGCTGACAAAGACAAAAGAGGCGCTGATC
>JAFVAA010000950.1 GCA_017476305.1 Lachnospiraceae bacterium | reverse complement strand
GTAGAAGCGTTGCAGGATGCTGATTTTGAAAAAGATAAAGTCATACAGAGAATTTCTGTAAAATTTGATTTTACTAAAGAAAAAGCAGCAGAGGAAGTAGAGAAATATTGGAAATAAAGAATTAATAAAATGAGTAAGAAAGGAGCCAAAAATGAGAAAAGACATAAAACCAGAAGAAGTAAAATCGCAAAAAAACAGGAGAAAAAAGTACAATCCGGAAAACAGTTTTCAAAATCACATTCGGATTAGTACTAGCTTCCACAGTAGCCCAACCCGCCACACAATCAGCGGAGGCTAAGACCTACAGTGTAGGTAAGACATACAATGAGGACGAAAAACAGTTGCAAGAGCAGCAAAACAGATTAACAATTCCCTGAAATCTGCTGTCAGTTCCGGGAAAAATAAAAGCGTTACCGTAAAGCTGAAGTCAAAGATAGACGGTGGCTATACAGAAGGAGCCTCTTTTGAGTTGGAAAATGTCGGGGACGAGCTGGATAGTAAAATGGCTGAGTCCAGGTATGTCCTAAAGGTAAAGTTATGTACAAAAAACGTGTGCAATAAGGATAAAATTTATCTTTCATGCTTTTATAATTTCCTTCGCCAAAGGTTTCGACCAGTTCTGCCTCTGTTATATTATGAGGGCTCTCTGACGAGTGAACGGATTCGTCATTCTGCTATACTTTCAGACGTTTTCAGAAAAGAATAGACGCATTTAAAAATTGATCTGAGGGAATAAAATGGAGTATACGATAAAGTTTCGTGGGATGAAGAAGCGTGTGTCTGGATTGCAACAAGTTAAGATATCCATGGTTTGGTGTTGGAGCCAGGCTCTTTGGATGCTTTGATTGAAAAGGTAAAATATGCTGTGCCGGAACCATTAGAATTGAACCATGAAGCAAAGGCAAAAAAGCAGTTGCGAAAGCAGCTGTTTATGAGTTAGCGATAGAGAGAGCTTTGATTGCGGCTCTCCCTCCTGCCAACTTACATTTTCACCGGTTTTTCTATCAGGAAAAGGATTATCATGGGGAAAGAATTGTGTTTTTTCATGGTACTCCTTATTGAAAAAGGAGGAGTTTTAAAAGTCTGGAGAAGCTGCTTTGAAAGGTAGCCTTTTTTACATTTTCAGCAGCGCGGATCGGAAGCTGTCCGATTTCCTTTCCATCCAGATAGTAGATGACACCGCCAATGATATCTCCTTCTTTTATTGGGGCTTTTAAATTTTTCTGGTAGTAAATTTTGCGTTTGAGCTTATTATTTTTCGAATCCCCGATTAAGGTATAGCCAAAATTTTTTTCCACTCTGGGAGTGATTTTTTCTTTTTCTCCACCGGATACCTTTTGTTCTGTAAGCTTTAGCCTGCTGGTTTTATCGAGAAAAGTCTGGCAGTTCGCAAATCCATAATCCAAAAGCTTCGCTGCTTCTGAAAAACGGGTTTTCGGATCCGGTGCGGCCATGATGACAGCAGTAAGGCTGATACCGTTTCTCTCTGCTGTGGCAGAGAGGCAGTACTTTGCTTTTGAGGTGGAGCCGGTTTTTAAGCCCGTGATACCGTCATAGGTACGGACTAGTTTATTCGTATTGGTAAGTCCGAAAGGACTGTCTCCCTTTCTGGTGTGATGCGTGATTTCATCCATCCAGGTCGTGGAGTATTTGCTGATTTCCGGATGTTTGGTGATGAGAGCCTGCGACATCAGGGCGACATCATAGGCAGAGCTAAAGTGTCCGTTTTCGATGGAATCATCCAGTCCGTTGCAGTTTTTAAAGTGCGTATGCTTCATGCCGAGTTTCTTTGCCTTTTTATTCATCTGTTTTACGAAGCTCTCCTCTGAACCACAGGTAAATTCTGCCATGGCGACTGCAGCATCATTGGCACTGGCGATGCTGATACATTTGATCATGGTATCTACCGTCTGTGTCTCACCGGGTTCCAAATACACCTGTGATCCGCCCATTTTGGCTGCATATTCACTGACGGTAACTTCATCCGTTTTTTTATATTTTCCGGCATCGATGGCATCGAAAATCAGAAGAAGTGTCATGATTTTCGTGATGCTTGCAGGAATCAGTTCCGCATCCTTCTTTTTTTCATACAGGATGGTTCCGGTATTGTTTTCGATAAGAACTGCTGCTTTCGCAGAAATGGAAATGTCAGGGGTGTCTTTTTCCGTGGTATGCTGTACTGTTTTTTTCTGCGTTTTGGCACTGACCAATGAAATCTGTGAACAGGAAATCATGTGAAAAAAGAGAGAAAAAGATATCAGTATGGTACAGGAAAGTGTTTTTATAGTATGTATCCGTTTCTTTTTCAAGGCTTCGTCCTCCTTCTATGTATTCCGGTTTGTAATACAGCAGCATTACAAAGGGAAAGCTTGATCGTGTTAGTCTAGTCTATGTGTCAGAGGGAAGAAAAATGACAAAATAAAGCGGATTTTAATGACAAATAAAAAAAGGTATGTTACAATAGTCGCGAAAGCAAAACAAGCGTTATGGTTTTCGAGGGTTTTGCTTTCGATGGTGCTATTTTTATCGGGGATTAAGGGAAGTAGAAAAACGGAGGGATTAGTGAGAGTATGACAAGTAAGGAAAGAGCAGAGTTAAAATCGCAGGCGATGCAGATAGACAGTATTTTTCAGATTGGGAAATCCAGTCTGACACCGGCACAGGTAGATGCCATTCGTGCAGCTCTGAAAAAAAGAGAACTGGTAAAGATCAGTGTACTGAAAAATTGTGCAGATGATCCGAAGGAATTAGCAGTTCTAGTGTCTGAAAGAACCGGTTCTGAGGTGGTTCAGGTCATCGGAAAAAAGATAGTTCTTTATAAAAAGAATATTGAAAAAGAGGAAAAAGAAAAACAGCAGCAAAAAAAGAAAAAAGGAAGAAGAAAAAAGTGAGAGTCGGAATCGTAGGCGGTACCTTTGATCCGGTTCATCTGGCACATCTGGAGATGGGACGTGCTGCAAAGAGGCAAAAGGATTTAGATCAGATCTGGTTCATGCCTTCTAAAATACCTCCGCATAAAAGAGGAAAAAAGATAGCAGAGGAAGGTCTTAGGTATCGCTTTGTGGAGCTGGCGGTAGAAGGGGAAAAGGATTTTTATGCTTCTGACTTTGAACTTCGCTTTCCGAATACAACCTATACTGCAGAGACGTTGGAACGGCTGAAAAAAGAATATAGGGAAGAGCAGTTTTTCTTTATTTTAGGCGGGGATTCTTTATGTGATTTCGGAAAGTGGTATCATCCGGAGAAGATTTTAGAGTATGCGGGGATCCTTGCATTTCGCAGGAACGGAGTTTCCATGCGGGAGATGGAAGAACGTGCGGAAAATTTGATGAGCCGGTTCGGAGGGCAGATTGAAATTCTACAGATGAGGGACATGGATATCAGCTCCAGTATGATTCGGGAAAAGTTGGCAATGGGTGAGCCTGTAGAGAAGTATCTTCCGGAGGCTTTGCACCCGTTTATTTCAGAGTTGGAAGAAATATACAGGTGACAGGAGGCAGTTTTGAAAACGATTGATGAATTGCAGGAGGAGTTAAAAAAGGTCTTAAAAAGAAGAAGATATATTCATACCGTGGGGGTGCGCTATACGGCACAGAGTATGGCGATGCGGTTCGGAGTGGACATCGAAAAGGCCGGATATGCGGGAGTTCTGCATGATTGTGCGAAAAATCTGTCAGATGAGCAGATGCTTTTGGAATGTAAAAAAAATAATATCCGGTGCAGTGAGACAGAGCTTTTGAAACCTTCTTTATTACATGCAAAGTTAGGGGCACTGTATGCCGGGAAAATATATGGAATCACGGATGAGCAGGTGATTTCGGCGATTCGCTGGCATACGACCGGGAAACCGAGTATGAGTGATCTGGAAAAGGTGGTCTACATCGCGGATTATATAGAACCAGGCAGGAGAATGCTGCCTCATATGACAGAAATCCATAAGATGGCATTTATGGATTTGGATAAAACCATGTTCCTGATTTTAGATAATACGCTTTCCTAT
>JAFVAA010000949.1 GCA_017476305.1 Lachnospiraceae bacterium | reverse complement strand
ATGGTATGGTCATCAGCGTGGAGGAAAGAGAAATCAGAGGGGAACGGTTTATCTATATGTTCCAGGTGTCTGATTTTACGAATTCCATCGAAGTCAAGATTTTTACGGATAAGGAAGAGCTTCCGCTTTTACAGGAAAATATTACGAAGGGGAAGTTTTTAAAGATAAAAGGGAATTGTGTCTATGACGATTTCAGCAGGGATTATACGATTACTGCCGTCAAGGGAATCAAGGCAGGCGTGGATACCAGAGTGAAACGCATGGATACCTATGAGGGCAGGAAACGTGTGGAGCTGCATGCGCATACGCAGATGAGTGAGATGGATTCTGTCATGTCTGTGGAGGATTATGTAAAGACGGCGAAAGCATTTGGACATACTGCAGCGGCGATTACCGATCATGGAGTGGTACAGGCCTTCCCGGATGCAGACCACATGTTAAAGCCGGATGAAGATTTTAAGATGATTTACGGCGTGGAAGCATATCTCGTAGATGATCTGATCGAGACGGTGAAAAATGAAAAAGGGCAGAATTTTCATGATAACTTTGTCGTTTTTGATCTGGAGACGACAGGAATCGGTGCAAAGAGTAATGAAATCATAGAGATTGGTGCAATCAAAATCACAGATGGTACGATGACGGAAACCTTTAGCGAGTTCGTAAACCCGAAACGACCGATTCCGTATCGTATTCAGGAGCTTACGGGAATTCAGGATGCCATGGTTCAGAATGCGGACACCATCGATGTGCTGCTTCCGAAGTTTTTAGATTTTTGTGAAGGCTGTGTCATGGTCGCACATAATGCGGATTTTGATATTGGCTTTCTTTCGCAGAAGGCGAAAGAAAGGGGAATCGAAACCGATTTTACCGTAATCGATACCGTATCTGTGGCAAGGGCACTTCTTCCGGATCTGAAGCGGTATAAATTGGATACGGTAGCGAAAAAGCTGGGGGTTTCTTTGGAAAATCATCACCGGGCAGTGGATGATGCGACAGCCACTGCAGAAATCTTTTTACATATGATGGACCGTTTAAAGGATAAGGGGATCGATGATCTGAAAAAGCTGAATGAATTCGGAAAACCGGATGCGGAGACGATCCGAAAGCTTCCGTCCTATCATGCCGTGATTTTGGCGAAAAATGAAATCGGACGGGTGAACCTGTACCGTCTGGTTTCGGAATCTCATTTAAAATATTTTAACAGAAGACCAAAGCTTCCGAAAAGTCTGCTTATGCAGTGGCGGGAGGGACTGATTTTAGGTTCTGCCTGTGAAGCCGGGGAGCTTTTCCGGGCTGTTTTAGAAGAAAAGCCGGATGAGGAGATTGACCGTCTGGTTAAATTCTATGATTATCTGGAAATTCAGCCAATCGGGAACAATGCATTTATGCTCCGGGATGAGGATAAGTATCCGCAGATTCAGGATGAAGCGGATCTACAGGAGCTGAACCGGAAAATCGTGCGTCTCGGTGAGGAATATAAAAAGCCTGTCGTGGCGACCTGTGATGTTCATTTTCTAAATCCGGAGGATGAAGTATACCGCAGAATCATCATGTCGGGAAAAGGATTTTCGGATGCGGATGAGCAGGCACCGCTTTATTTTCGCACGACGGAGGAGATGTTAGAGGAGTTCCAGTATCTGGGAGCGAAAAAAGCAGAAGAGATTGTCATAGAAAATACGAATCTGATTGCCGATATGATTGATAAAATCCGTCCGTGCAGTCCGAGAAAGTGTCCGCCGCAGATTGAAAATTCAGATAAAGAGCTTCGGGATATCTGCTACAGAAAAGCCCATGAAATCTATGGACCGGAGCTGCCGCCTATCGTGGAGGAGCGGTTAGAGAGGGAACTAAATTCGATCATCAGTAATGGTTATGCGGTGATGTATATCATTGCACAGAAGTTAGTGTGGAAGTCTGTCGAGGATGGCTATCTCGTGGGTTCCAGAGGTTCTGTCGGTTCTTCCTTTGCGGCGACCATGGCGGGAATCACGGAGATCAATCCGCTTCCGGCACATTATTACTGTTCGGAGTGCCACTACTTTGAGTTTGATCCACCGGAATTAAAGGGAAAAGCTGCGGGTACCTCCGCATGTGATTTAGAGGATAAGAAGTGTCCGAAATGCGGTGCACTTTTGAAGAAGGAAGGGCATGATATCCCGTTTGAGACATTCTTAGGATTTAAAGGAAATAAAGAGCCGGATATTGACTTGAATTTTTCGAGTGAGTATCAGAGTAATGCACATGATTACACAGAGATTATTTTCGGTCACGGACAGACATTCCGTGCCGGGACGGTAGGCACGCTGGCAGAAAAAACCGCCTATGGCTATGTGAAAAAATACT
>JAFVAA010000948.1 GCA_017476305.1 Lachnospiraceae bacterium | reverse complement strand
TTCCGGAATTTTATAAAGGGAAACGAAGTGGAAAAATTATAGTGGATGGAGACGAAATGGCTAGCGGGAAAATTTACGAGCTTGTCGGAAGGATGGGAACGGTTTTTCAGAACCCGAGGTCGCAATTTTTTAATGTGGATACAACCAGTGAAATTGCATTTGGGTGTGAAAATCTTGCAATACCGGAAAAAGAGATTTTTTCCAGGATGGAAAAAACAGTATCTGATTTTGCGATAGAATCTCTCATGGATCGCAGTATTTTTGAACTGTCAGGCGGAGAGAAGCAAAAGATTTCATGTGCATCGGTGGATGTGCTTGGTGCAAGGATCATTCTTTTAGACGAACCCTCGGCAAATCTGGATTATGAGAGTGCAGAGAAGCTGCGGCATATTATGAGATGCTGGAAACAGGAAGGGAAGACCATTGTAATTGCAGAACACAGGGTAAATTATATATGGGATTTTTGTGATAAAGTGCTCGTCATGGATCGGGGAACGCTGTTAAAGGAGCTTTCCTGTGAGGAGGCTTCCGTTTTTTCGGATAGAGAGGGGGAAGTCTTTCACATCCGTTCGCTTGTCAGAAGGTCGCCTCTTGATATGGTGAAGCATGGGGAGATGAAAGGATCTGAGGTGATTCGATTTGAGGGCTTTCGATATGAATATGAAAAAGGAAAGCCGGTGGTCTCTGTATCCGGTCTGGAAATTCCCGCCCATCAGGTGACAGCACTTGTAGGGAGCAATGGAGCGGGAAAGACCACCTTTTTGGAGTTGGTATGCGGAATACGAAAAAGCAGGGGCATTATGTACTTTCACGGCAGACCGTATCATGGGAAGGAGCAGATAAAGACTGTTTTTATGGTGATGCAGGATGTGAATCACCAGCTTTTTACAGAGTCTGTTCTGGATGAAGTGCTGATTAGCCAGCGGATGGAGGATGAGAAAAAAGCAAAAAGGATTCTTCAGGATGTAGGACTTTTGGAAGTCGCAGACAGACATCCCATGTCTCTGTCCGGTGGACAAAAGCAGCGGTTGGCACTTGCATGTGCGATCGCCTCTGAAAGAGAAATTCTTCTTTTGTATGAGCCGACCAGTGGACTTGATCTGGAATCTATGGTTCGTGTGGCGGATATTTTAAAGGCACTGAAAAAGGATGGACGCACAATTCTTACGGTAACGCATGATAGCGAATTTATAGAAAAATGCTGTGATGCAGTTGTGAGATTATAGGAGACTTAAAATGGAGAAAAAGGAAGATTTATGGAGCAGCTTTCAAAGCTTTCATGAAATTGGAGAGTATAAGCTGCTTGCTAATACAGAGGATACGGTAATCATAAGAGTGGAAAATGAGACCGGAGAGGGAGACATGATTGTTTACCGGGTTTTTGACGGCATTTATCTGATGTATAACGACTTCCACATGGCTTATTACCATTCCATGTATCAGGCGATGGAAACAGCTCTGGCAGTCGATTACTGCAGGGAAGGAAGCCTTGCCATGGAATGTGACAATGGCTTCTATCAGGTAAAAAAGCCCGGAAGTGTCTGTATCGATTCCAGGGTTCATCATCGGGGAACAGCAAGGTTTCCGACCAATCATTTTCATGGGATAACGATTGGATTTGAAAGCAAAGTGGCAGATGAGACGCTTGGAAAGGAAGTTCCTGCGATTCCTGTGAGCCTGGTAGAAATCAGAGAAAAGTTTTGCGGAGAGGACGGGTATTTTATCATTCAGGATGAGGAAAGCTTACGAAGGCTTTTTTTAGAGCTGTATCACGTGCCTGAAAAAGCAAAGCTTCCGTATTTCAGGGCAAAGGTAATGGAGCTTTTAGTGTGTCTGACGGCACTGGTGCCTGAAAAATCCTCCGGGGATAAGCTTTATTTTTACAAGGATCACGTGGAAAAGGTTCATATGGCTGCAAAGCAGATGCAGGAAAATTTAAAGGCTGCTTACAGAGTGGAGGATATGGCAAAAAAATATGATATATCTCTTACTGCGTTTAAGAATTGCTTTAAGAGCATATATGGAAAGCCGGTTTTTACATGGCTGACGGAGGAGCGGATGAAAAGGGCGGGAGAGCTTCTTACACAATATCCCGGCAGAAGCATTGGGGATATTGCATTTGAAGTAGGCTATGAAAGCGGTGGAAAGTTTGCGGCTGCGTTTAAAAAAATTTATGGTATGACACCGAGGGAATATCGGAGTAAATCACATTAGAAAATACTTATCTGGCATGATAAAATTTGCGCTTTTGAAGCAAAGGGAAAGGAGAGAATATTTCATGGACAGGAAAAAGTCACTTTTTCAGTGGATTATGTATTTTGCAGAAGAGAAAAAAAGCGGATATATCAAAGCGGTTCTATTTGCTTTGATTGGGGTGATATGCAGGCTGATGCCATATTATTTTACAGCACAGATTGTAGAAAAGCTTATAGGAGGAGAAAAAGCTTTTTCAGTTTATGTGCCGCTTTTGGGATTTACGGCACTTTTCTGGGTGCTTGGTGTGGTATTTCATGAAATCTCGACTACATTTTCCCATGTATCTACCTTTGCGGTGCTTGGGAACATCAGAAAACGGGTATGTGCGAAGCTGCTTCGGGTGCCTTTGGGAGATGTCTTAAATATACCTTCGGGTGCATTGAAAAATATAATAGTAGAGCGTGTGGATTCCATGGAAACGACGCTTGCACATGTGGTGCCGGAGTTTACAGCGAATGTGGCAGCTCCGATTCTCATGTTTCTTTATCTGCTTACGATAAACTGGAGGTTAGCATTTGCTTCGCTGATTACATTCCCGATCGGAGTACTTTTTATGGGAATGATGATGCGGGGACAGGAGGCATGGAATGCGAACTGTATCAAAAAGACGAAGATATTAAATGATACAGCAGTCGAATATATTAATGGGATAGAAGTGATTAAGGCATTCGGGAAGGCAGACAGTTCCTATGAGAAGTTTGAAAAGGCAGCGAAGGAGGGGGCAGATTGCTATATCGACTGGATGAGAGCGAGTCGTGTGTGGTTTTCGGGAGGTATGGCAATCGTTCCGGCGACGCTTCTTGCTGTGCTGCCAATTGGCGGTTTTATGTACCTGCGTGGAAATGTAGCTATGACAGATTTTATTATGGTCATTATTTTTTCTATGGGACTTATCACGCCGCTTATTACCATTATGTCTTATAATGATGATATTACGAAAGCGGGTATCATATTTGGTGAGGTGGGAGAGCTGCTGGAAATGAAGGAGATGGTAAGACCGGAGGTGTCTGCCTCAAATCCTTTCGACCAGTCTCTGGAGCTTCGGGATGTACATTTCGGATACAATCAGGAGAAGGAAATCATTCACGGGGTCAATATGGATATCAAAGCGGGAACGGTCAATGCTTTTGTAGGACCATCCGGTGGAGGGAAGTCCACGCTAGCAAGACTTATCGCCTCTCTTTGGGATGTGGACAGTGGAACAATCAAAATGGGCGGGGTGGACATGAAGGATATGGCACTTTCGGATATCAATTCCCGTATCGCCTATGTGTCACAGGACAATTTTCTTTTTAACAGAAGTGTGATGGAGAATATACGAATCGGGAAGAAGGGTGCAAGCGATGAAGAAGTCATGGAAACCGCAAAAAAATGCGGATGTCATGAATTTATCATGGAGCTTGAAAACGGTTATGACACAATCGTAGGGGATGCAGGCGGTCATCTCTCCGGTGGAGAAAGACAGAGGATATCCATTGCGAGAGCCATGTTAAAAAATGCGCCTGTCATCATTCTTGATGAAGCGACGGCATATACCGATCCGGAGAATGAAGCACTGATTCAGAGATCGCTTGCGAAAATGATAGAGGGAAAGACACTAATTGTCATTGCACACAGGCTCTC
>JAFVAA010000947.1 GCA_017476305.1 Lachnospiraceae bacterium | reverse complement strand
GGATGTCCTGAAGGAGATTGAAGAAAAAATCCGTAAAAAGGTCTTTGAAAAGCCGGAGGACGAGGCGCAGGAGGGCGAGATGCCGGAGAGTGGAACGCCGGTGGATGAGGCACAAAAGGGAAAGACGGAGCAGGCAGCTGATGCAGCTCCTGCTGCAGAGCCTGAGAAGAAGACAGGCAGGGGAAGAAAGTCGGCTTCTGTGGCGGCTGAGGATACTGTGGAGAGTAAATAGCCTATGGAAAATGAAAATTTAGCATGTCGAAAAAAAGCGATGTCTTTACTGAACCACCGTGACCGTACCGAGTGGGAGCTTCGTGACAGGCTCAGCGTGGCGGGCTTTGATACGGAGGAGGTCGAAGATGCGGTAGAGTATGTACGCAGTTTCCATTATATCGACGATCTGAGGTTTGCGACGAGATTTGTCGAAGCTTACCGTGAGCGCAGGAGCATCCGGAGGATCCGGCAGGATTTGGTAAATAAGCATATTCCGGAGGAGTATATAGAGATTGCATTCGAGGAGGCTCAGGCAGATGATTCTTCTGCGATCCGGCGGGAGATAAAAAAACGTTTGTCTGATAAAGCCCCTTCGGAGCTGTCAGAGAAGGAACGGCAAAAAATTGCGATGGGCTTATACCGTAAGGGCTTTCAGACAGCGGATATTTTTCGGGAACTGGATGCCATGCAGTGAGGATTTCTGAATTTTACAAAGATACACGATTCGGTTACGGTTCACGCATGCGTGTAAACTGTAACCGAATCGTAACCATAACATTTTTTCAAATCACTTGACAGATTTCTTAAGAAAGTATAAAATTGTATTGTTGTGTAATTTACAATGAATATTTATAAGGAGGTGCTCCTGTTCAATGGCTTGGTTCGAATATGGAATTGTTGCCATTGTGGTTGTGCTTGCTTGTGTCGTAACGTGGTTCATTACTAAGAATGTTTCCGTTCAGAAGTATAAGGAGAATGAGGAAGCAAAGCTTGGAGATGCAGAGGAAAAGGCGAGAGGGATTATTGATGATGCCTTGAAGACTGCTGAGACAAAGAAACGTGAAGCACTGCTCGAAGCAAAGGAGGAGGCGCTCAAAAATAAGAATGAAATTGAGCGTGAATCAAAGGAAAGACGGGCAGAGCTCCAGCGGTACGAAAAGCGGGTATTGGCAAAGGAGGAAGCTCTGGATAAGAAATCGGAAATGTTAGAAAGAAAGGAAGCAAAATTAAATGCGAAGGATGCTGATCTTGATAAGTTAAAGAAAGAGTTGGCAGATGCAAAGAATAGTCATTTAAAGGAGCTTGAGAAGATTTCTGGATTAACAACCGAGCAAGCAAAGGAATATCTTTTAAAATCTGTGGAAGATGATGTAAAACATGAAACTGCGGTTTTGGTGAAAACATTAGACAAAAAGGCAAAAGAGGAAGCGGACAAGCGTGCAAAGGATTATGTGGTGACTGCGATTCAGCGGTGTGCAGCAGATCATGTAGCGGAAACTACGATTTCTGTGGTCCAGCTGCCGAATGATGAAATGAAAGGCAGGATTATTGGTCGGGAGGGGCGCAATATCCGCACTCTTGAAACGATGACAGGTGTGAATCTGATCATTGATGATACACCGGAGGCGGTTGTATTATCTGGTTTTGATGGTGTCAGGAGGGAGATTGCGAGAATCGCTCTTGAAAAGCTGATTGTAGACGGAAGAATTCATCCGGCAAGAATTGAAGAGATGGTGGAAAAGGCTCAGAAGGAAGTGGAGTCTATGATTCGTGAAGAAGGCGAAGCTGCTACACTGGAGGTTGGTGTCCATGGAATTCATCCGGAACTGATTCGTTTATTGGGAAGGATGAAGTTCAGGACCAGCTATGGACAGAATGCTTTAAAGCATTCGGTAGAGGTCGCACATCTTGTTGGTCTGCTCGCAGGGGAGATCGGTGTCGATGTACGTACTGCAAAGAGAGCCGGATTACTGCATGATATAGGTAAATCCGTTGACCAGGAGATGGAAGGAACGCATGTACAGATAGGCGCAGATCTTTGTCGTAAATACAAGGAGTCGGATGTAGTTGTCAATGCAGTGGAAGCACATCATGGAGATGTAGAACCACAGACTTTAATTGCCTGCCTCGTACAGGCGGCTGATACGATTTCTGCCGCACGTCCGGGGGCACGTAGAGAGACATTAGAAACATATACAAACAGATTGAAACAGTTAGAAGATATTTCCAATAGCTTTAGAGGGGTTGAAAAATCATTTGCCATTCAGGCGGGCAGGGAAGTGCGTGTCATGGTCGTGCCTGATAAGGTGACAGATGATGATATGGTATTGATGGCCAGAGACATATCAAAACGTATTGAAGAAGAGTTAAAATACCCTGGTCAGATTAAGGTTAATGTAATTCGTGAATCCAGAGTGACTGATTATGCAAAATAATCACAATGATCTATAACATGAGCGAAAGGAGTCGTATGATACGGCTCCTTTTTTGGAGGATTTTTATGGTTATTCTTCGGGAAAAAAAAGGGGTGGAAAAAGAGGCATTTTTAAAAAATGCCGGAGCATGATGGAAACTGGCCGATGCACCCGGGTTTTCCCCTGAAAAAATTTCCAGGATCGGCTTTGCCGTGGATCTAGGAACGACGACGGTAGTGATTGCCGGGTTTGCATTTTATAAAGGAGCAGAGGACGTAGTCTGCATCGGGAAAAAATCAGCTTTAAATGCACAGACCGGATTGGGCAGGGATGTAATGATGCGAATTATGCATGCAGTTTCCGGGAAACGAAAAGAACTGCAGCAAATGATCGTAGCCCAGATCGAAGCTTTAGCAAAAGAAATCTTGGAATCTGCCGGCATTTCTGCTGTAGAGGCTGCGATTCGGGGGAAGACGGAGTTTATCATTGTGGGAAATACCACCATGTCCCATTAGTTTTTAGGGGAGAGCGTGGAAGGGCTGAAAGGGGCCCCTTTTCGAATGGCCTATCGGGGAAACCGGTCTGTGCCAGGAGAAGAAATTGGGTGTCTGGAATATAAGGAGGCACATTTTTTTGTGCTGTCGGGAATCGCAGCGCATGTCGGGGGAGATGCCCTTTCTGTCTTTTGCGGGACAAAGCTGAAGCAGGAGGAGAAAGTACTGCTTGCCATTGATCTGGGAACGAATGCAGAGATCCTTTTGAACAAATATGGAAAGCTGTGGTGCTGTTCTGCAGCAGCAGGACCGGCATTTGAAGGCAGAGGTGTTTCGGGTGGAAGGCTGGCAGGACCGGGGGTGATTTCAGGAGTTAAGCTGGCAGCACATACCGGCAATATTATTTTAGAATATATTCCAGGAAAAGAAATCCGTGGAATCTGTGGCTCCGGTCTGATCGATCTTTTGGCTGAGCTGAGGAAAGCAGGACTTATCACAGAGGATGGGTATCTGCTTTCCGGAGAAGATACGAAAGGCAGAGGTTCTTTGCAGAAATGGTCGGATCATATGATGGAGGATGACTTTGGAGAAAGGTCTTTTTTACTTTATGGAGGAGAAAAGAAGCTTTTTTTGACGCAAAAGGATATCAGAACGCTTCAATTGGCAAAAGGAGCGATTGGTGCGGCGGTTTCCGTGCTGCTTCATGAAAACGGATTGAAGCCGGACGACTTAGATGGTCTGATCCTAACGGGTGTTTTGGGGAGCAGTATCCGTCTGGAAAATGCCATGCGGCTGGGGCTGATCCCGAGGGTGGCAAAGGAAAAGGTGATACTTGCAGGAAATGCGGCACTGGATGGTGCGATTTCCCTTTTGAAGCGGCGGGAGCTTAGGGAGGAGTGGGAAAGGATGGCAGAAGAAGTCGATCATTTGGAGCTGGCAGAGGAAAAGGAGTTTCTGCCGTTTTTTATGAAATCTGTGGGAATGGATAGCATATTTTTATAAAGTGTGCTATAATAAAAGGTGGATTTTTAGCGTAAAAGTATTTTATGAACCGTTCCGGGGGGATGGCGAAGGAAAAGAAAAAACAGTCAGGAGGCAAACATGCGACTAGGATTTATTGGAGCCGGAAATATGGCACAGGCAATCATTGGCGGAGTTTTAAAGGCGGGACTGGTACCTGCAGAGGAGATTACAGCCTCTGATGCGCTGGCAGAGACGGCAGAAAAGGTACAGAAGAAATTTGGAATTCGGACAACTACAGAGAATAAAGAGGCGGCAGGAGCAGATATTGTTTTTCTGGCGGTCAAACCTGCTTTTTGTGAAGGAGCGATCCGCAGTATCAAAGAGGAGCTTGGGGAGGACCAGGTCATTGTATCTATCGTGGCAGGCAGGACGCTTCAATGGCTTCAGGAAATGCTTGGGGCAGAGAAGAAAATCATTCGTACCATGCCAAATACACCTGCGTTAGTCGGCGAGGGAATTACAGCGGTCTGTCCGAATGAAAATGTGGATGCGGCAGAGCTTACGACCGTTTTAGAGATTTTAAACAGCTTTGGAAAGGCAGAGGTCATCACGGAAAATCTGATGGATGCCGTAGTTGCAGTGAGCGGAAGCTCACCGGCGTATGTTTTTATCATGATCGAGGCGATGGCAGATGCAGCCGTGGCAGAGGGGATGCCGAGAGCACAGGCATATCAGTTTGCAGCACAGTCAGTGCTTGGAAGTGCGAAGATGGTTCTGGAGACAGGAAAGCATCCGGCAGAGTTAAAGGACATGGTTTGTTCTCCCGCAGGGACGACGATAGATGCGGTGAAGCTTTTAGAGGAAAAGGGATTCCGGAGTGCGCTGATGGAGGCTATGCACGCATGTGCAGAAAAATCCAGAAATTTATAAAAAGCATCTAAAGATCGGTTTCCTATAGGACAGGAATGTCCGGGCGGGATTTTTTTAGCATGAAATGAAGGGAAATGTCATAGATATAGAGGAAAAAGCTGTTACAGCGATGCATATCTGATATGTGGAAAGCGTAACCAAAGACCAGGAAAAGCTATGACATTAAAACATTTTCGAAAAATAGTTATCGTACTGCTTTGCATCCTCCTTTTCGCCCGTGTTTTTGTGGGAGAGGAGGCCTCTTTATGGAAGGAGAGTTATTTATTTGAAAACATGAATGACGATTGCCGTATGGAGGAGGTAAAGCGGCTTTCCCGTGAGATGAAGTGTTTTCCGGTCAGAGAAAAAAGTGAAATGGAGTTTGAAAATGGCTATGGCGGGGAGAGAAGCTATGGAGGGCCCAGAAAGCATGAGGGGATTGATATTATTCCAAAGAAAGAGAAGGATGATACCTACCGGGTGTGTTCCGTGGCAGACGGATTCGTGGAAAAAATCGGATGGCTGGAGCTTGGCGGATACCGTGTCGGCATTCGGAGTGAAAGCGGATTTTACTATTATTATGCACATTTAGCATCTTATCAAAAGGGATTGAAAGAGGGAAGCAAGGTAAAGGCAGGGGACGTAATCGGCAGGATGGGGAATACCGGTTATGGAAAAGAGGGAACAAAGGGGAAATTCATTGTGCATTTACATTTTGGGATTTACAGGCAGACAGATGGTGAGGAAAAGAGCTTGAATCCTTATTATCTGCTGCAGTATCTGGAGGAGGGACAGAGATGGAGGTACAGCTTTGGAGAGAGGTATTAGAGCCATACCATTTGGCGGTAGATGAGCTGGTGGTAAAGTTCAATCATGTAAAGCAGCAGTATCAGGATGCAAAAATGTATTCACCGATTGAGATGGTGAGCGGACGTGTGAAAAGAGTATCCAGTATCCTGGAAAAGCTGAAAAGAAAAGGTGCGGAGCTATCCGAGCTGGAAACAAGGGTGGAGGACATTGCAGGCATTCGTCTGATCTGTCAGTTCGTAGAGGATATTGAGACTGTTGTGAAGATCATCAGGGATCGTAATGATCTGGAAATCAAACAGGAAAAGGATTATATTACAAAGGCAAAGGACAGCGGTTATCGAAGCTATCATATCATCGCATATTATACGGTCCATACGATCCAGGGACCAAAGCGGATCGAGGTGGAGATTCAGATACGGACACTGGCGATGAATTTTTGGTCTACGATCGAACATTCCCTGCAGTATAAATACCGGGAGCATATGCCGGATGATATCAGGGAGCGTCTTCTGCGGTCTGCGGAGGCTGTGGATGCGCTTGATACGGAGATGTCATCAGTGCGGGATGAGATTATGGACGCACAGAATTCCAACAGGCAGAAAGCAAATATTATTTCCGATATTTTAAATAATATAGAGAATCTGTACTATGTAGCGAACGAACGCGAAGTGAACAAGATTCAGAATGAATTTTTCAAGGTGTACATGGAGGATGATATGGCAATGCTCAAGCGGTTCAACAAGCAGCTGGATATCATAGCGGAGACATATCGTGCACAAAGTGTACAGGGATACCGCAGCTGATGTTCTTTAGAGGAAATGCCATTAGATGAAATGGAGAGGATATGAAAATAAAACGTGGTGATTATGGATATATCAGAGCGAAAAAGAGAAATGCACTCATAAAGACAATACTTATGGCACTGATTGGAGCTGCCATATTTATTGCGGGCTTATTTTTAAATAAAATGTCAAATAAAAACATTTTTACGGTCATTGCCGTGCTGTTCGTGCTT
This sequence comes from Lachnospiraceae bacterium, assembly GCA_017476305.1. GTDB lineage: Bacteria > Bacillota > Clostridia > Lachnospirales > Lachnospiraceae > Butyribacter. The sequence continues at coordinate 6,079 of JAFVAA010000947.1, read as the reverse complement.
CCGGTGGCGAAAAGCCTGGTGGCTTTTATTGTACTATTTCCCTATCGGACGGTCTCTAAGGAGCTTTATGAAAAAACGCAGGCTAAGCTCCCGAAGGGGATGACGCTTTATGCGGATCTGGTGATCACCTCCAGTGAGAAAGTGATGCACTTGGATTTACTGGCTGTGGGAAACGGGCAGGTGATCGGAATTTTGGGCAAAGGCAGGCAGGAGCTCTCTTATGTCCGAAAATATTTACGGGATGGCATTCATAACTGGGGAGAAGACTACAAAGTAAAGATCGTGGAGGGAGAGAGAAATTTTTTGGCAGAGCTTTCCAGTGTTCCGGAAGAGGAAGTGGATGGGGAAGAAGAGGAAAAGGTGAAATCATATCTGATTTCGTTGATTGTATAAGGAGAGCGATATGCGGGAGGTTGTGGTGACTGTTCGCGAGGAAGGACAGCGTTTGGATCATTTTTTAGCGAAATATTTGGACCATGAGCCAAAGGGTTTTTTTTATAAAATGCTTCGCAAGAAAAATATTGTTCTAAACGGGAAAAAGGCGGTGGGGAAGGAACGGTTAAAGACGGGAGACCGGATCAGGCTGTATCTGTCGGAGCAGACCATAGAAAAGTTTCGGACGTCCACAGCGGCAGAGGGGGAGAACAGGGAACCTTTTTCATTTCCGGAGGAATTTCACGGGCTGTCTGTAATTTATGAGGATGAACAGATCCTGGTGGTAAATAAGCCGGCGGGAGTATTGTCCCAGAAAGCGAAGGCTGAGGATGTATCCTTGGTGGAGTGGCTTCAGGCATATCTGTCTGAGGAGCTTGGCGCGCAGAATGTTTTCAAGGCAGGAATCTGCAACCGTTTAGACAGAAATACCACGGGACTTGTGGTTTCCGGAAAAACGGTCGCTGCCCTGCAGTATCTCAATCGTCTGTTCAAGGAAAGAGAGCTGAAAAAATACTATCTGTGCCTGGTGAAGGGAAATGTAGAAAAGGAGCAAAGGATCGAAGGGTATTTGTCAAAATCAGAACGGAATAATCAAGTGACTGTCTCGAAGCATCAAGCGGAAAATGCTGTGTGGATCGAAACGGCATATAGCCCTAAGGAACATTTTATGTGGAAAGGGAAAGCGTATACCCTGCTCTGCGTGCATTTGATCACCGGAAGACCGCATCAGATCCGGGCACATTTAGCTAGTATCGGACATCCGGTCATAGGAGATTTGAAATACGGAGAGAAGGAAGAAGCATTTTTATTTCGAAAGGATTTTGGTGTCAGGTATCAGCTGCTTCATGCATGGAAACTGGTCCTGTCTCAGGCAGAGTATCTTCCGGAGAAATATCACGGGACAGAGTGGACAGCACCTCTTCCGGAGCAGTTTGAAGCTGTGCTGATAAAAATACGGGAAGAAACATAGGAGGAAGTACAATATGGCATTATGGAATTCTACCGGACTCAGGGGATCTGGCTTAGAGGAATCCATCAATATAACAAATGAAAGGTACAGAAGGGAGAATCTGGCTTTGGTGCAGAAAATCCCCACTTCTATCATTCCCCTGGAATTTGATCAGGAGCACCATAAGGTGAAAAGCGCCTATTTTGAAAAAAAGAGTACTGTAGATTATATCGGGGTGGTTCAGGGAGTTCCGGTCTGCTTTGACGCCAAGGAGTGCAGAATGCCCAGCTTTCCACTGCAGAATGTGCATGAGCATCAGATGGAATTTATGAAGCAGTTTGAAAGGCAGCAGGGGATTTCTTTTTTTATTGTTTACTTTGAGAGGGATGATGCTTATTATTATATGCCATATCGCGATATGCAGTTTTTTTGGGACCGGGCGGAAAATGGCGGAAGAAAGAGCATTATGCGGGAGGAGTTCGAAGAAAAATACCGGATTCCGATCCTGAAGCAGACCTATATACATTATTTGGAAATTTTATCCGTGGATCTGGAGAGCAGGGAAGATGAGTAAAAAAGTTCTTTTCAAAGTGAAAAGAATGTGGTATAATTCATTTATGGAAAGACTGTGAAAAGGAATAGTAGCTGCCAAGTGGATGACAGAAAGCTGTTGGGTGATGGAAAACAGTAGAAGCGAAGCAGTGAACTCGCCTTGGAGTTGCCGGTTGAAGGAGAGTAGATCAGGACGGAGTCCCACCGTTACAGGGGAGAGGTATAAAGGGAAGGGGAACTGTTCCGGAAAAATTACGGACAGACAGGAACCGGACAGATGTGCCTTGGTGAGAGCATGCTTTTGAAGCATGAATTAGAGTGGTATCGCGTATATTTACGTCTCTATTATACATAGAGGCTTTTTTCTTTATAGGAGCTTTTTCGGAAAAATTATTGTATGGGAGGAAGGAAAGATGAAAGGTTAGACGAAAGATCAGAAAAGCTATTTTATGCCACCCGAGCCATGTTATGACTGGGTGAAGAAGGATTCTGTTGACAGAGCACCGGTCTGGTGCAGTGTAGATCTGCGTGATGGAAATCAGGCACTGATCGAGCCCATGAGCCTGGAAGAAAAAGTGGAATATTTTAAGATGCTCGTGGATATTGGATTTAAAGAGATAGAGGTAGGCTTTCCGGCGGCTTCTGATACGGAATACAATTTTCTTCGTACCCTGATCGAGCGAAAGCTGATACCGGATGATGTGACGGTACAGGTGCTGACGCAGGCAAGGGAGCATATTATCCGGAAGACCTTTGAGGCTGTCGATGGGGCTCCGAATGCCATCGTGCATGTCTATAATTCGACCTCTGTGGCACAGAGAGAGCAGGTCTTCAAAAAGTCAAAGGATGAGATCAAAAAAATCGCAGTGGACGGAGCGAAGCTTTTGAAGGAGCTGGCGGCTGGGGTCAAGGGAAATATCCGATTTGAATACAGTCCGGAAAGCTTTCACGGAACGGAAGTGGAGTATGCAGTAGAGGTCTGCAATGCTGTTTTGGATGTATGGCAGCCAAAGGCAGAAGCAAAGGCGGTGATCAATATCCCGTCTACTGTAGAAAATGCGATGCCCCATGTGTTTGCCAGCCAGATCGAATATGTCAGTAAGCATTTAAAATACAGGGAAAATGTGGTACTGTCCCTGCATCCGCATAACGACAGGGGTACTGGTGTGGCTACTGCAGAAATGGGAATCTTAGCCGGGGCAGACCGTTTGGAGGGGACTTTATTTGGAAATGGCGAGAGAACGGGAAATCTGGATATCGTGACGGTGGCGATGAATCTTCATTCGCATGGTGTCGATGCCGGTCTGGAGTTCGGAAATATGCAGGAGATCAAGGAGACCTATGAGAGACTGACGGATATGCAGGTATCCATGCGTGAGCCGTATGCAGGAGAGCTGGTTTTTACTGCTTTTTCCGGTTCTCACCAGGATGCGATTTCTAAGGGGATGGCATATAGGGAGCAGAAAAAATCAGAGCTTTGGACGGTACCGTATCTGCCGATCGATCCGAAAGACGTCGGCAGAACCTATGATTCAGATGTGATCCGGATCAACAGCCAGTCCGGAAAGGGCGGGGTGGCATATGTATTAAAGCAGAACTTCGGGATCATCCTGCCGGATAAGATGCGGGAGGAGATCGGCTATCTGATGAAGGGCGTTTCTGACAGGGCTCATGCCGAACTTTCACCGGCTGAGATTTTAGATGTCTTCCGGAAAGAGTACATCGAGACGAAAAAGGTCTTTGCAGTCAGAGAAGCACATTTCAAACAAAAGGATGGCATTATCGCGAAAGTGACCTTCGAAAAGGATGGACATATCGAAACGGTAGAAGCGAAAGGAAATGGCCGTCTGAATGCAGTCAATAATGCGATGAAAAGCTATTTGGAGATCAGTTATACCCTGGATGAATATGAGGAGCATTCTCTGTCGAAGAATTCTTCTTCGAGAGCGATGGCTTATGTTGGAGTTACACAGGACAATAAAAAGCTCTATTGGGGAGTGGGGACGGATGATGATATCATAAAAGCATCGATTCAGGCATTAGAAAATGCTGTGAATCATATGCTTATAATAAAGAAGGACAAAGTGAGATAGGAGGAGGAAAATTATGGCAGATATTTACACATTGATCAGGGAACTGGTGGCATATGGGGAAAGGACAGGACTTGTAGAAAAGGAGGATGTGGTTTTTACGACGAACCGTCTTTTGGAAATCCTAAAGCTGGAGGAGTTTACCGATGAAACAGAGACGGTGAAGGGGATGGAGCTTGAGGAAATCTTGGGCGGAATTCTTGATTTTGCCTATGAACATGGAGTGATAGAGGAAAATGGCGTGGTGTACAGGGATTTATTTGATACGAAGTTAATGAGTGCTTTGGTTCCTGCACCCAGTGTGGTGATTTCAAAGTTTTTGGCACTTTATGAAAAATCACCGAAGGAGGCTACGGATTTTTACTATACGTTTAGCCAGGATACCGATTATATCAGAAGATACCGTATCGCAAAGGATATGAAGTGGACAGCGGACACGGAGTATGGAACGCTTGATATCACGATCAATCTTTCGAAACCGGAAAAGGATCCGAAAGCGATTGCCGCTGCGAAAAATGCGAAGCAGAGTTCCTATCCGAAATGTCTTTTATGTAAGGAAAACGAGGGCTATGCCGGAAGGCTCAATCATCCGGCACGTCAGAACCACAGGGTGATTCCCGTGACCATCGACGGCGAAGCGTGGGGACTGCAGTATTCGCCATATGTATATTATACGGAGCATTGTATTTTATTCAATGGAACACATACACCGATGAAGATTGATGAGTCGGCATTTCGGAAGCTCCTTGATTTTATCCGTCAGTTTCCGCATTATTTCATTGGCTCCAATGCGGATCTTCCGATTGTCGGCGGCTCTATTTTAGCACATGAGCATTTTCAGGGCGGACACTATGAATTTGCGATGGAGCGTGCTTCTGTAAAGAAGGAGATAAAGGTGAATGGCTTTGAAGAGCTGGAGGCGGGGATCGTCAACTGGCCGATGTCTGTCATCCGTATCCGTCATGAAAAACCGGAGATGCTGGTAAAAGCAGCGACACATATTTTAGACCATTGGAGAAAATATACAGATGAGGAGGCATTTATTTTTGCCGAGACCGATGGGGAACCACATAATACGATTACTCCGATAGCGAGAATGCGCGAAGGAAAATATGAATTTGACCTGGTGCTTCGGAATAATATTACGACAGAGGAGCATCCTTTGGGAGTCTATCATCCGCATGCAGAGCTTCATCATATCAAAAAGGAAAACATTGGGCTGATAGAGGTCATGGGCCTTGCAGTTCTTCCGGCGAGATTAAAGGAAGAAATGAAGCGGTTAGGAGAATTTATCGTGGAAGGGAAGGACATCCGGAGCGATGAGGAGCTTTTAAAGCATGCCGACTGGGTGGAGGAGTTCCAGGGAGGCTATGATTCTATTACAGAAAAGAATGTAGATGAGATCCTGCAAAAGGAAATCGGTATCGTTTTTAAAAAGGTATTGGAGCATGCCGGTGTCTATAAGAACGATGAGGCAGGAGAAAAGGCGTTCATGCGCTTTATAGAAAGTCTGTAAATATGCTGTGCTTGAAAGGAGTCTTTGGGTGGCTGATTTTGAAAAATTGTATGAGGAATTGAGTCAGATCGTCGGCGAGGAACATGTAAAGCGGAACGAGCTGTTATCGAAGCACACTACCTTTCGAATCGGAGGTCCGGCGAAGCTTTTCGTGACTCCTTCCGATATCTATGAGCTGGAAGCCGTACTTTTCTGTGTCAGAGGGAACGGAGACAGGGAAAAGGCAGTCCGGTATTTCGTTATGGGAAATGGGAGCAACCTTTTGGCCGGGGATGCCGGTTTTGACGGGGTGATCATTTCTACTCACAGGAAGGGGCAGAAGGGACGGCCTGGTGGTCTGTCCGGGTTAGAGGATTATGGGGTGTATTCCGAAGAGGAGATTTTTGATCTGTGGAGACGATTTTTAGGACAGGCAGAGCTTTCTCTCCCGGAGGAGGTAAGAGGAAAGCGATTTGTTCTTTCCGGAAGCGGAATCCTGCTTTCTGCACTGGCGAACGGCATAGCAGAAGCGGGACTTGCGGGATTTGAGTTCGCTTC
>JAFVAA010000096.1 GCA_017476305.1 Lachnospiraceae bacterium | reverse complement strand
GATTGCGGAAATCTTTAACCACTTGGATCCTACAGCACAGACGCATACCCATAAGCGTACTGTTTTAGCAAGATTGGAAAATGATATTCTTTTTCATGTAAAGCTGCCTTTACTGCATAAGGAGACCAGGATTTTAGAAACAGAATTTTTGAACGCCGTATCTATCCTTTATAAATGGGCGCGCTATAAATTCAATCCGGTTTTCGGCGACCTCCCCGCAGAGCCTGCTGGCTATCAGGGGCGCCTTTCCGGATATGAGGTGGATATTTCCTTTGAACCGGAGCAGTTCTTTTTTTCGATGAAATTAGAACATATAGATTCCCATGCCATCGGAACGATCTGGCATGCTCATGCCTATATCAAACCGGACGAAAATGAAGGCCTGTCCTTCTATCACGTCACCTCCATAGATATGCCAAGAGGAGTATCCCACCGCTTTACCTTCAAAAGACCTTCTTACATCACGGATCTGTCCAATAAAATCGGTCTGATGGACATTGTGCGATTAGGCAGCAAAGCAAAGCTCGTAAACGATGACGATATGCTGGATGAACTGACTGACTTGATCAGGGCGGAAAAGAGACAATTTCCTGTCATCGTCATTTCCCAGAATCCATCGAAATCTTCTGATGAATTTTCGGAAAATGAGGATTGGGATTATGACATGAACACCTTTACGATAAACGGTACCAGGCTCGCAAAGGTAGTGGGACTTTACTGCCATGTATATATGATAGATTTTACCTGGAATCAGGCATTTGCAGAAGCTTTCCATATAGAGGAAACTGATGTGCACGGATGCATCGCAATTTTCTGGCCGGAATATCAGCACAGAGAGCCGGAAATATTCACAAAGGAAATGGTAAGTAATGCCCAATTTGATTTTAATCGCTTTGCCTTCCACGAAGACAGTGTTTGCGAAAAAGCTTTTCGACATAAACTGGTCCAGCTCATCAAGGATGACCATGTAACACACTAGAGCCCATAAGCATCCATCTGCACTGGGGAATTATCTGGCGATCTTTTCAGGGAATTTCCCATCTAAGGAACTGTCGCAAAACAACCTGCAGCATTTTGCGGGCCGAAATACCCTTTACGCAAGCATTTCAGCCCGCAAAACAGCAGGTTTTAATCTGTGGCAGTTTCTAATGTAAATAAAGTACCCACCCTTTTGTCTTCAAAAAGGTCATACAGCTTTTCCGGTCTGCGGCCGTTCATCAAAACCACATCAATTCCCGCCTGATAAGCAATCTCTACGGCATCAATTTTCGTCTTCATGCCGCCGGAACCAAATTTTGAGCCGACACCACCTGCGAGGTCATGAATCTCATCATTAATCTCATGTACGACAGGAATCAGCCTGGCCTCATCACTCTTATGAGGATCCTTATCATACAGCCCGTCAATATCAGACATGATAATCAAAAGGTCTGCTTTTGCAAGCGTTGCCACATGCGCCGCCAAAGAATCATTTTCCCCTACCTCTAACTCTAACTCATCGATCGCCACTGTATCATTTTCATTTACGATCGGAATAGAGCCAATCGCCAAAAGCCGTTCCAGTGTATTTTCTACATTTTTTCGCCTGTCCTCTAAAAGAACGTATTTCGTAAGAAGCATCTGTGCTATGGTAATACTGTAATCCGAAAAAAGATTGTCATATAGATTCATCAGCTCACACTGTCCAACTGCAGCACATGCCTGCTTTCCCGGAGTATCCTTCGGTTTTTCCGTCATCCCAAGCTTCCCCATCCCTAATCCAATGGCACCGCTGGAAACCAGGATCACCTCATGGCCTGCATTGTAAACATCGGAAAGTGTCTTTACCAGCCGTTCCACCCGCCTGATATTCAGAAGTCCTGTTCTATGCGTCAGAGTAGATGTCCCTACCTTTACCACAATTCTTTTCCGTTCACTCATTCTTCTCATATTTTCTCCAATCCTGCATCACTTTTTGCACAATGCAAATGCTTTTTCCTATCATGCACAGACATAAACGGGGCTTTCGCTCCGCGAACTTCCCATCCGTTTTTCTAACAGCTTTCTTCCTTCATGGTAAACTGCAGTCTCTTTTTCTGCTCCGTATCAATGCGGAGTACCGAACGATCCTTTATAGATTCGTATACCTTCGGAACCATAATACTCTGATATGCCGGGCGAATGATCTTATCAACATTGATCAGCTCTTCCATCCTGTGCGCACTCCATCCTACGATACGTGCCATCGCAAAAATCGGTGTGAAAAGCTCTCTCGGAATCCCAAGCATCGTATATACAAAGCCGCTGTAAAAATCAACATTGGCACTCACGCCCTTATAAATCGCACATTCCTCTCCGATGACCTCCGGTGCGATCCGCTCGATCATTGAATATAACTCAAATTCCTTCTTCTGGTGCTTCTCCTCTGCCAGACGCTCTACAAAATATTTAAAAGCGACAGCTCTCGGATCGGAAATAGAGTATACCGCATGTCCCATTCCATAAATCAAGCCTCTGCGGTCAAATGCTTCCTTTCGAACCAATTTTCTCAAATAATCACGGACTGCATCTTCGTCCCTGATATCTGCTACGTTCTGCTTTAAATCCTGAATCATCTCAACGACCTTTATATTCGCACCACCATGCTTCGGTCCCTTTAACGAAGATAATGCGGCTGCGATGACCGAATATGTGTCGGATCCTGCGGATGTGACCACTCTGGTCGTGAAGGTAGAGTTATTTCCACCACCATGCTCCATATGGAGAATGAGTGCCTGGTCAAGTACCTTTGCCTCTACATCCGTGTACTCTTTATCCGGTCTTAACATACGCAGGATATTTTCTGCTGCAGACAAATGCTCATCCGGTCTGTGAATATAAAAACTCTCATTACACTCATAGTGGTTATAGGCATGATAACCATACACGGAAAGCATCGGAAATACACTGATGAGCATCAGGCTTTGACGCAGCACATTTTCCAAGGAATTATCCGTTACCTTATCATCATAGGACGAAAGCGTAAGTACACTTTTTGTCAAAGAATTCATAATATCCTTGCTCGGTGCCTTCATGATCACGTCCCGGACGAAGTTCGTCGGAAGTGTCCTGTTATTTGCCAAAATTTCAAAAAACTCCTTTAATTGGGAAATATTCGGAAGTTCACCAAAAAGCAGGAGATATGCCGTCTCCTCGAAACCAAAACGGTGTTCCTCCCGAAATCCCTTTACCAGATCAAAAATATTGTATCCGCGATAGTAAAGCTGTCCGTCACACGGAATCACAATATCATCCTTTACCGTACTCGCTTTGATCAGCGAAATATTTGTAATGCCGGAAAGAACGCCCTTTCCGTTTTTATCACGCAGCCCTCTTTTTACCCCATAGGTCTCAAATAAAGAAGTATCAATTTGATTATTATTTTTACAAATTTCGCTATACCGCTGTGCATACTGCTCCATTACCTTTTCAAAATTATCACTCATTAATCTCAACCTCCTCTACCTGTCGTTTATCCCTTGAAATTTAATTATACCCCTCTTTTCCTATATCTGTCAAATATTTTTCGCTCAAAACCCAACCACTTAAGAAATCCACCGGAACAGTTCAGCAGGGCTGAACCATTACAATCTGCCAGCTCATCAGACATCATAATAACAAAAGATTATCATGGCAATCACAGAAAATAATAGCTTTTTTTAGGATATTATGTTATGATAGCTTTCATACAATATTATTAAAGCAGCATCTAGAAAGGATTTGACCATACTATGTTTTCAGAACAAAGCTTGAACCAGATCGTAAATGACATCTCAGAAAATTATTCGAACGAGGAACTTTTTTACATGAAAGAAGGGCACCAGATGCCGGATCGAAGCTCGATCATCCATATTATCATGGGGCTTCGTGAAATTACTTTTCCAGGGTATTTTGATAAAGAGCATTTAGGAGAAAATATGCCGCAGTTCTTTTTAGGACATAAACTCACAAACCTGTACAGGGAACTGTACACACAGATACAGTCTGCCCTTTTACAGCAGGGAAAATGCTCCGTAAATGAAACAGAAATCCGTGAGAAGACCAATCATGTATGCCATGAATTTTTTGCCAGATTTCCAAAGATACAGAATCTGATCATGAAGGATGTGCAGGCCGCCTATGATGGGGATCCTGCAGCTCACTCAAAGGAGGAGATCATTTTCTGCTACCCGGGACTTTTAGCCGTTTTTATCTACCGATTCGCTCATGAGCTCTACCAAATGAAGGTGCCTTTTATTCCGAGAATCATGACGGAATATGCACACGCTCATACCGGGATCGACATCAATCCCGGTGCCACGATCGGCGAATACTTCTTTATCGATCACGGAACCGGGGTGGTAATCGGAGAAACCACGAGCATTGGTAATTATGTAAAAATCTATCAGGGTGTAACGCTTGGAGCACTCTCCACCAGAAGCGGTCAGCTTTTGCGGGATGTCAAACGCCATCCTACGATTGAAGACAATGTGACGATCTACTCAAATTCTTCTATCTTAGGTGGAGAAACTGTTATCGGAAAGGGTTCTGTCATCGGAGGAAATGCCTTTATCACGGAATCCATCCCTGCAGGCTCCCGCGTCAGCGTGAAGGATCAGGATATCACCATCACGGAAAAGAAAAAGAAGAGAAATGACCTTTTTGAATAAAGGCATCTCTCCTGTTCCAAAAGAAAAAGACTGTCACGAATTTTTCCATGACAGTCTTTATTTTATCCCATTAGTATTTACTGTAAATATTGTCCTCCAGTGAAATAATCTGTTCATTTGCCGCCGCATCTGTTTCTGATGAAAAATCAGAAGCATCCGGTATCATACGAACCGAAGTACTTCCTGTATCTCCATAGGAACCGGAGTTTCCATAGAAACCAGAGTTTCCATAGGAACCGGAGCTTCCATAGGAACCGGAGCTTCCATAGGAACCAGAGTTTCCATAGGAACCGGAGCTTCCATAGGAACCGGAGCTTCCATAGGAACCGGAGCTTCCATAGGAACCAGAGCTTCCATAGGAAGAAGCACTTCCATACGAACCAGAACCTCCCTGGGAAGATCCTGCTGGCAGTGCACCTGCAGCAGATGATGCCTGCGTCGGTTTTGCAGGCTGCGATGCCTGGTTTGCCGGTCTCCTGCGGGCAGGCTGTGATGCCGCACCTGTACCACCAAAAGAGCCTTCCTGATTTTTCTCCGCAGAAGCTTTCTTTGCCGCATCCTCGCCAGAGGAAGACTTCTGAACTGCTCCGACAGGCATTCTTCTTCCAGGTCCCTTCATGCTGCGAAGCTTATACTGGTCTACCAAAACCTTCAGGTTTGCAGACTGATTCGAAAGCTCCTCACTCGCAGCTGCACATTCCTCACTCGTAGCAGAATTCGTCTGAATTACCTGAGAAACCTGTTCTACTGCCAGACTGACCTGCGAAAGCGCATTTGCCTGATCGTTCGATGCCGTGGCAATCTCCTGGATCAGAGTCACGATATTTTCCACTGCAGAAACCATTTCATCCAGCTTCTTTGCCGTCTTTGCCGCATGCTCGGAACCATACTGTACCTTTGCGATAGAATCCTCGATAAGCTCTGCCGTCTCGCTTGCCGCCTCTGCACTCTTGGCAGCCAGACTTCTGACTTCTTCTGAAACCACTGCAAAGCCCTTTCCATGCTCCCCTGCCCTCGCAGCCTCTACAGCCGCATTGAGCGCCAGAATATTTGTCT
>JAFVAA010000095.1 GCA_017476305.1 Lachnospiraceae bacterium | reverse complement strand
TTAAATATGTTCCCGAGGTCAATAAAAGCTCCAGCAAAACATCTGCAAGAAGCATAGAAAGCTCCGAAAACCTTTCACCTAATCCATCCCGGACTTTCTGTCCCATATCCATCTGCTCCGGATAAATTTTCTCCTTTTCCCGGAAACAGGAAATCACTTCCCTGCAAAACGGAATCGCAGAAAACGAAACCGGAAGAAATCCCTTTGGAGATTCCATAAAAAGCTCCAATGCATCCTCATAGATTGCCCGTGCTACCACAGGGCAGGAGGCAGCCATGGAAAACGCGGTAATTTCTCCGATTTCTCCAAAAATCCTCGGAAATTTCCGACAGGTATTACAAAGTGTCTTCTCCGAAGTGTGCTTTTCAATCCTGCATAGCCCGTCCTCCAAAAGCATGGCACAGTCTCCGTTCTTCAAATTTTTAAAATAGTGTTTTTCTCCTTTTTCCCTGATATTTTTAAAAATCTCTTTCCTAAGCCATACAGGCTCCAATCCCCCAAACCGCTCATAATCCTGCTTTGAAATTTCAATCTCCCATCCGGAGCAGCAGGTAAACGGGCATTCTCCCGCCAGACAGGAAAAGGAAGCATATAAATTTAATAAATATTGCATATCTGCAAATCCTCTAAAATGTCAGATCCGATTTATGAATCAAAAGCCTGGCTCCTTTTGCAATCACTGCTGCTCCAAAGGCAATTCCCGAAATAATCATCAAAATTCCCATAACTATATTAAATGTGCCTACTGAACTCATGGTTTTATATACTCTCTCCATAAACTGTCCTTCCTTTCAAAAAAATTTTCAGTACACAGTACTCCTATGATTTTCAGCTGCCCTGATACATTCCTGTACGATTACTATTTCACTCCATACTCCTCATAATAAGCATCAATCGCTTTTTTTAATGTATCATCGATCAAAATTCTCCCCCGGCACTCCTTGTTATACAAATGCTCTACGACCTCCTCCATCGTCACGATAGCATTTGCTCCAAAGCCGTATTTTGTCTGGATTTCCTCCAATGCACTCGCACCAGAGCTTAGCCCTCTCTCCATCCGGTTCAAAGATACCATTAACCCGATGATTTCTACATTTCCCTGTGCCTTTATGATAGGAAATGTCTCCTCGATGGACTTTCCCGATGTCGTCACATCCTCGATGATTACAACCTTGTCTCCGTCCTTCATCTTGCTGCCGAGTAAAATTCCGGTATCTCCATGATCCTTTATCTCTTTTCTGTTTGAGGAATAGCGGATTTCCTTTCCATAGAGCTTCGAAAATGCTATCGTCGTCGCTACACTCAGCGGAATCCCTTTATAAGCGGGACCAAACAGGACATCAAAATCATCCCCGTAGTGTTCATGAATCGCCTTTGCATAGTATTCTCCCAGACGCATCAGCTGCGAACCGGTCACATAGGCTCCCGCATTCATAAAAAAAGGAGATTTCCTCCCGCTCTTAAGTGTAAACTCTCCAAACTTTAACACATCACTCTCCACCATAAATTCGATGAATTCTTTTTTGTAATCTTCCATGTTCTTAAATACCTCCTGTGTTTGCCTGTTTGGCTGTTGTATGATTTTAGTAAAAATCTGTTTTACCCTCTTTTTACCCTTTTTTCATGCTACCCCATCATCTCATACAGCCGCATTCCTTCTTCTATCGCATCATCCGTTACATGCATATACAAATCTGTAGTAAGCTGTAGCTGTGTATGTCCGAGTATAGCAGAAACTGTTTTTAAAGGTACATTTGCTTCCAAATATCTTGTCGCTGCCGTATGCCTAAAGGTATGACAGGTGAATCTTTCAAAGGAAATATCAGGAAACTTCTTATTTATACGTTTCACAATGCTATCAATCCCTTCCGATACTAAAAACTGTGTTGTCGGACGATTATTTTTGGTGATAAATACCAAGTTTTCAAAATCTTCTAAAGGTTTTCTTCCTTTCATCAAGATATCCTGTTTTCTTACATATTGACGATGCAATGCATCTATCGCCCTCTGTGTTAAAGGAATATCTCTGTAACCTTTCTTCGTTTTTGGTGAATGTAATTCAAATACATATGTTCCATTCTTTGAAAAATAGGTCAAAGAATGCCTTACATGAAGAATTTTCCCTTTAAAATCTACATCTTCCCATAATAAGCCCGTTAATTCGCCTATCCTCATTCCGTTTTCCAAAGCTACAATGAATAAATCATAGTAAAAAGAAGATTTTGCCTCCTCTAAGAAAAGCCGTGTTTCCTTCCTTGTCAGCACCCTTCTTTCCTCTTTCTTATCATTGGAAACAATCGTATTGAGCTTCTTTGCAACATTCTTTACAATCAGATCAGAATCAACCGCTTTTTCAAGCATATCAGATAAGATTTTTTTAGTATTTTTTCTTTCATTATCCGTTTTTAGATGATTGATTGCATTCTGCAAGATAACCAGGTTAAGTTTACTTAACTTTCTCCAGCCGATATCCTCTGAAACACGCTTATAATGTCTTCTATAGGTTTCTTTGGTGTTGTTTCTGCAATTCTTTTTACATGTGTCAATCCAGATATCGAACCATTCATCAAGTGTCATATTTGAAGATACCACATTCACTTCCTGCTCATCTGCATATTTCGCTTCACGCAGTTTCTTCATGACACCATTATATGTATTATCATACACATCCTGATTCTTTCCAAAACGATTTACAAATCTCCCTCTATATCGCCCATCCTTTCTTTGACTGATCCCCTTACCAAGTTCTTTACCCTTTAAACTCTTACCCATATAAACCATCCTTTCTGTCAACCAGAAAGCCAGTATTATATGAAAGATAATATCATAAAAAAATACTGCTTTCAACCGATTAACGCACTAAAAATCATCTTTTTTCACCTTATGCGTTACTGTTCAGCGAGCTACCATTTGGACATCTTTGACAAAAATGTATTTAACACATAACCTTCAGATGCTTTTGATAGAGTGCAAAAAATATTGATTTTTTCGATATTTTTTGCACTTTTTGCTTGCATTTTGAATAGTTCTGTGTTACAATATATACATAACGATATGGAGGTGAAATCAAATGGGAATCATATATCAAAAAGACAAGCGTTCCGGCATTACATATGCTTATGAATCCATTTCTGTATGGAATAAAGAACTGAAGCAGTCAAGGGCAAAGCGTAAACTGATCGGACGGGTCGATCCTGATACTGGAGAAATTGTTCCGACGGATGGCCGCTGCAGAAAGAGGAGTCCTTATTACAAAGGGGAACCAGAAAATACAGACAGACCAATCAAATCGATGACAAAAGCCCAGTTAATGGAAGAAGTCATAAAGCTGCGCAAAGAAAATGATGACCTGAAGAACAGGATCAACGAATCAGAGGGCAGGGAGTAGATCATGTATCATCCGGAATACGCACAAAATAAAACGAATGATTATATATGGTTCCTAAAGTTCAGGTTATCCGTCCAGGAACGGGAACTGGAAGCATACAGGAACGGAAATAAATTCAAGAAACTGGAACAGGATTACGAATCCCTGTGCCGAAAAAAAGACGCAAGGATCAGGGAACTGGAACAGGAACTTGCGAAAGCCCATGCCGGAATGGTCTCCATGAGAAAAGCGTGGTCGGAAGTATTCGACGATGTTTATAAAGAATGCTCCAAAGAGATCTCAGAGATCAGCAAACAGCTGCTTGAAGAAAGGAAGACCGCCGTAAAAGCCCTGCAGGAGATCAATGCCCTAAAAGAAAAACTGAAAGAGTGGAAGAAAAAATACTATGATATCGGCAGCGAGCTGGAAGAGGAAAAAGGAAAGAACAAAAAGCTCACAGCACAGGTGAACAGGGACTTTCAGAATTCCTCCATCCCCTCATCCAAACAGGGAATGGACAGGAAGAAGATACCGAACTGCCGGGAAAAGACCGACTGCAAGCCCGGAGGACAGCCTGGGCACGAAGGGCACAGGCTCCTGCGGAAGAAACCTACAGAAGTCCATATGATCCCTGATCCGGATGAATACAAAAATAATCCTGATTACCGGGAAACAAATGATGTAGTCAAACGGCAGAAACTATTTTTAGAGATCCGTGTAAAAGTGGTCGAATACCATGCAATAGTATTCAGGAACATAAAAACAGGCAGCAAGGTACACGCCGTATTCCCGGAAGGATACGAAAAGGACATCAGCTATGACGGCACTGTAAAAGCAGCGATGTTCCTACTCAACAACAAATGCAATGTCTCCCTTGGGAAGACACGCCGGTACTGGTCCGAACTGACAGGTGGGCAGCTTGAAATGAGCACTGGCAAAATAAATTCACTGACAAAGGAATTCGC
>JAFVAA010000946.1 GCA_017476305.1 Lachnospiraceae bacterium | reverse complement strand
GAGCTACATGAGCCTACGGTTACAAATAATCAGGAGCGTTTCCGTAAACTGATGAAAGAGCAGAGCGATCTGACACCTATAGTGGATGCTTATACGGAATACAAGAAGTGCAAACAGGATATAGAGGACTCCCTGGCGATGTTGGATGAAGAAAGCGATGAGGAAATGCGCGAAATGATCAAGGAGACCTTGACTGACAGCAAGAAGCGTGTGGAGGAACTGGAACAGCAGTTGAAGATATTGCTGCTACCCAAGGATCCCAATGATGATAAGAATGTGATCGTGGAGATCCGCGCCGGTGCCGGCGGTGATGAGGCAGCACTGTTTGCAGCGGAGATTTACCGTATGTATGTGCATTACGCGGAGGGGCGCCATTGGAAAGTGGAGATCATGAACGCGGATGAGATCGGGATTGGCGGCATGAAGGAAGTGCAGTTTACCATAAACGGTCAGGGAGCTTATTCCGTGATGAAGTATGAGAGCGGTGTGCACCGGGTGCAGCGTGTGCCTGAGACAGAGAGTGGTGGACGTATCCATACATCTACCATCAGTGTGGCGGTGATGCCTGAGGTAGATGAGGATATTGACATCAAGATTGATGACAAGGATATCCGAATCGACGTGATGAGGGCATCAGGAAACGGCGGTCAATGTGTGAATACGACGGATTCCGCGGTGCGGCTGACCCATTATCCGACGGGAATCGTGATCTATAGCCAGACGGAGAAATCACAGATTCAGAATAAGGAGAAAGCATTCAATCTGCTTAAAGCGAAGCTTTACGATTTGGAGCAGCAGCAGAGGCATGATGCGGAGGCGGAGCTTCGCCGCAGCCAGATTGGTACAGGCGACAGATCGGAGAAGATCCGTACGTATAATTTCCCGCAGGGACGTGTGACGGATCATCGTATTGGGCTGACGATCTATAAACTGGATAAGGTTATGAACGGGGATATCCAGGAGATTTTGGACGCGTGTATTGCGGCTGACCAGGCTGCGAAACTTGTCAAGATGAATGAAAGTGCATAATAGTTCTGTGAGCAGCAGATATAGAGTGGAAGAAAACGGGCGAAAAAAGTAGCCCGTTTTTTATTAAGGGAGGATTTTGGGACTGATTATTTGGTAGAATATAGATGTGGTCGGATTAGTGTCGGATTATGAAATAGTATGATACCAAATGTATACACTGGCGAGGCATGATACGAATGAAAAGGCAGAATCGGAAAAAGAGTACGAAAACAGAATATGTTCAATTGTCATTATTTGGGGTCGAAGAGTTTACGGATGAGGCTGAGTCTGTCCCACAAGAGGAGAAGATAGAAAATCCTGGAAAGGAGCAGCCAAAGCTGTGGGAAAGTCCCGAGGAGCAGCAGGAAGAGCTTGGAGAAAGCCCTGAAGAGGAGCAGGAAGAGCGTGGGGAAAGCCCTGAAGAGGAGCAGGAAGAGCTCGGAGAAAGCTCCGAAGAGGAGCAGGAAGATCTAGGGGAAGGTCCCAAAGAGGAGTTAGAGGAGTATAGGGAAAGCCTAGAGGATGAACATGTCAGGGAGGTAACCAGCATGGAGCTCCCCATGGACTGGGAGAATTTCTATGACATGGATCAGATGGAGACTGTAATACAGGCAGAAAGTGTTGCCGATGGTTTTGTAAAATGCCTGAATCATAAGGGATGCGTCGATATTGAATATATTGCAGCAATTACAGGTGAGGATTATAAGACGGTCATCGAGAAGCTCAAAGGCTCTATCTATCAGAATCCGGATACTTGGGGAGATTGTTTCTTTAAGGGTTGGGAAACGGCGGAGGAATATCTCTCGGGCAATGTACGAAAGAAGCTGAGGACTGCCAGGGAGGCGGATCAGATGTATCATGGATATTTTGCACAGAATGTGGAGGCACTTGCTAAGATCATTCCGCCCTCTGTGGCAGCAGAGGATATCTATGTCACATTGGGATCACCCTGGATTCCGACGGATGTGATAGAAGAATTTTTGCGTGATATGACAGGTGAAAGGTGGTCTGCTTTTAAGATCCTGCATGATGAAAATACGGGGACATGGGAATTGGAGGGAAACTATAAGTATAGTTTTTTTGATTTAGATTTTAAGGCACGATATGGCACTTTGAGGAAAAATGCCTATGATATCTTTCTGAGAACGCTCAATATGCAGTCAGTTGTGGTCTATGATACGGTGGATAGCGATTATACCAAGTCTGGCAAGCAGAGCGTGGTCAATAAGGACGAGACGGTTCTGGCATTGGAAAAGCAGAGCCGGCTGATCAGTGATTTTAAGAACTGGATTTGGAAGGAACCAAAGCGGAAAAAAAGGCTGGAAAGGATATACGAAGAAAAGTATTGCAGTGTGAGAAAACGTCATTATGACGGGAGCTTTCTGGAATTTCCGGGCATGGCGTCAGAGCTTTCACTATATCCGTATCAGCGGGATGCGGTGGCGAGGATCATCTTTTCCGGCAATACACTGCTTGCTCATGATGTGGGTTCGGGAAAGACATATGTCATGATTGCTGCCGGGATGGAGCTGAAGCGGATGAAGCTCTCTGAGCAGAATATGTATGTGGTGCCCAATAATCTTGTGGGGCAATGGAAGGATTTCTTTTATACCATGTACCCGGGGGCATATATCAAATGTGTGGAGCCGAAGTTGTTCACACCGCATAAGCGGGAGGAGGTGTTGGCTGACATTAGAGATGGGGGATACGATGCGGTGATCATTGCGTATAGTTGCTTTACGCAGATCCCTATCTCG
>JAFVAA010000945.1 GCA_017476305.1 Lachnospiraceae bacterium | reverse complement strand
CTTCCCATCACTTCTATCAGCTCATCAGAAAGATCCTTCGGGTGGGAAGTCATAAAGCGAATCCTTTTCAGCCCTTCCACCTGCTCCACCCGTTCTAAAAGCTGTGCAAAGGTCACTTTACTTTCCAGATTTTTTCCATAGGAGTTCACATTTTGCCCGAGGAGCATGATTTCGGATACCCCGTCCTTCACCAGGCACTCTGTCTCTGCCAAAATATCCTCCGGCTCCCTGCTTCGTTCCCTGCCCCTGACATAAGGCACGATACAGTAGCTGCAGAAGTTATTGCATCCAAACATGATATTCACACCGCTTTTAAACGGGTATTTCCTTTCCGTCGGAAGCTCCTCCACGATCTGTGTCGTATCCTCCCAGATGTCAATGATCATTTTCTTTTTTCCCGGACGGTCGAATACCTTCATAGATAACAGCTCAGCGAGCTTAAAGATATTATGCGTTCCAAAGATGATATCCACATTCCGGTAGCTTTTCCTGATTTTTTCCACGACGGCCTTTTCCTGCATCATACAGCCGCACAGGGCAATCACCATCTCCGGGTTCTTTGCCTTTTTACTTTTCAGCTGTCCCAGTCTGCCGTAGACCTTTAAATTCGCATTTTCCCGGACTGTGCAGGTATTATACAGGACAAAATCCGCATCCTCCGACTCCGTCATCTCATATCCGATGAGTTCTAAAATACCCACGATCTTTTCCGAGTCCCTGGCATTCATCTGACACCCAAAGGTAGTCACATTCGCATAGAGAGGTCTTTTTTGTGCCTCCTTCTTTTGTTCCACCCACTCCCTTAGTCGCTTCATAAAATAATACTGTCTTTCCGGCTCCTTTTCCGGCGGCTCTAAAGACAAATCAATCGCCTGAAAGTCAATTGCATCGTATCGCATAAATTTTCCTCTTTTCTAATTCTGATAAGATACCAAAAAAAGCCCAAGTTTCCCCAGACTTTTCCCATAAATCATATAAATACCCTTCTGTAAATGCACCAGGAGGGATTTGAACCCTCACGAGGTCACCCCCGACGGATTTTGAGTCCGTTGCGTCTGCCGTTCCGCCACTAGTGCATGTCATCTACACAACAAATCTATTTTACCACGCTATAGAAATGTTGTCAAGTCCTTATTTCGCGTTCTCGCGTTCACACGGCAATGTCATTTAGCGGTGCAAAAAGGCACCGTACTGCTACGATGCCCTTTCTTTTTCTACTTTCCAAACGAAATGGTTTCTTCTTTCCTAGCCGATGATTCTTCTTGCACACGCCGGCTGTCTGTATCTGTAATTAGAAATCTTGATACCGTCCCTCTTATTGCTGGCATGTACTACCTGTCCACCACCGATGTATAAAGCTACATGTCCGATTCTTCCACCATTTTTATAGAAAATCAAATCACCCGGCTGTAAATCTGAAAAGCTGACGCTTCTTCCTCTGCCAGACTGTGCTGCTGCGGAATGCGGCAGACTGTATCCGAACTGCGCATAAATACTCATCGTAAATCCGGAGCAGTCCGTTCCGTGTGTCAGGCTGGAACCACCCCAAACGTATGGGTTTCCAACGAACTTACATGCATAAGCCGCGATAGCAGAGCCGGAACCCTCACTGGCTGATGAAGCAGAGGAGCTGCTTTCAGAACTGCTGCTGGAGCTCTCACTTCTGGAACTGCTGGAACTGCTGGAGCTGGAATAGCTTTGGTTATCACTTCTGGAGCTGCTAGAGCTGCTGGAACTGGAATGGCTCGTATTGCTGCTGCTGGAGCTGGAATGGCTCGAACTGCTGGAGTGGCTCGAACTGCTAGAGCTGCTGGAACTACTAGAGCTGCTGGAGCTGTTCGAACTGCTGCTTGAAGAGCTGGAAGACTCCTGTGCCTGCTCGGCAAGTACCTGCTTCTGTGCAGCGGCCTCTTCTGCCTCACGCTTGCGACGAAGCTCCTCCTCTTCCTC
Source organism: Lachnospiraceae bacterium (assembly GCA_017476305.1). Taxonomy (GTDB): domain Bacteria; phylum Bacillota; class Clostridia; order Lachnospirales; family Lachnospiraceae; genus Butyribacter. The sequence goes on along the minus strand of JAFVAA010000945.1, from coordinate 766 downwards.
TTCCTTCGAAATCGCCTTCTTAAAAGACATATATTTATGTACAAATTCTTTGGCAACATATCCCTTTGCGCCATCGTCAATCTCAATTTTATACCAGTTTTCAGATTCCCCTAAAATCTCATATTTTTCATCCTCAGGAATCTGTGTCACAATCTTGGATTTCGTACTCTTTTTCTCACGAACATTTAATGTAATAACTCCACTGTTAACATATGCATACGGAGTTCCAAACTTATCTGCCACTTTCTCTGCCTCTGCTCCGATGGCCAAAAACTCTTTACTGATAAAGCCCGTCACGCTTCCGGAAGTAATCTTTACCCATTCCCCTTTTTCACTGAGGATCTGTGCAGAAGCACCTCTGTAAAGCTTTCCTAAAATATCAGATTCCGTAGAAGGCTTCTTTCTGATATTCACATAATCATTCGCAATGGAGATTCCCATATTCACAAACTGCTCTCCCACTGTCGGAGTCGGCGTCGGTGTTGCTTCGGTCTTCTCCGTCGCCTCTCCTGCTGCACTCGCCGGTGCTTTTGTCGCCTCCGGTGTAGCCGTAGGTGCAGCCGTCTCCTGGACTACCACCTTCTCCGGTGCAGGATTTTTGTAATTTTCCTCAAAGTACTTATCCATGGACAGCGAAATTCCCGCCATCTCTGTTTCTTCACATATACTTGCTGCATCTGCCCCTTTGTTCGTAGCAAATGTATAACTACCCAATGATAATGTAACCGCTGTGCCAAAAATTGCAGCATTTCTCACCCAACGTGTT
>JAFVAA010000944.1 GCA_017476305.1 Lachnospiraceae bacterium | reverse complement strand
TTTTGACCTTCCTCCGGCAATGGTAAAAATTCATACGGAATCGTAACGGCAGCACTTCCATCGCCACAGTCCTCATCCACCAGAAAAATCGCCTGACCGGAGCAGCCTGCCACACACATTCCGCAGTTACTGCAGGTACTGCCATCCACCACAATCGGTAAGTACGTAATATTTTCCCCGATAGAAATGCAGCCCTTCGGACAGGCATCCTGACATGGATTACACGGAATATTCTGTGTACATTCCATCACCGGATGGATGCCGACCTTATGTACCACACCGGGGTACCGTTCGATTTCCTCATCTGCGACAAAGCCATTCTTCAAAAGACTTTCCGAAATTTCAATTCCTTCGTCTGTTTTTGTAATGCTTTTTCCCCTGTTTGCCGGTGCAAACATTCCCTGACGCAGACTGTCTAAATCCTTTTTTAACTCCTCTAAAGAGCTTTTCTTTTCCTCACCGGTACAGTATCCTAAATACTCAGCCACACATACTCCTGCCATTCTTCCCTCAATCATCGCCGAAGATGCTTCCTCGATTCCGGATACATCCCCCGCTGCAAAAAGCCCCGGCACAGAGGTTTCTCCGTATTCATCAATGATTGGCACCTGACCGCCACGCGTCGGATTGTCCTCCATCTGACAGCCACTCATTTTCAAAAGCTGGCTCATCGGGGATAACCCCACCGCCAAACAAATGGTATCCACTTCAAAATACTTTTCTGTTCCCGCAATCGGGGCAAAGTGCGAATCCACCTCACTGATTGTCACGCCTGTCACATGATCCTCCCCATGCGCCTTCGTAATCGTATGGGACAGATAAAACGGAACGCCGGTTCTTGACACCTTTGCAGCGTGTACTCCATATCCACCGATTTTCGGTGCAGCATCCACCAGAGCGACCACCTCACATCCCGCCTGCAAAAGCTGAAAGGAAACCACCAGACCTACATTTCCCGAACCTAACATCAGAACCTTGTTTCCGGGCTTCACTCCATGCAGATTCATCATCGTCTGCGCTGCTCCTGCACCGATGACTCCCGGAAGAGTCCACCCCGGAAAAGTCACCATGTTTTCCGCTGCACCCGTGGCAATGATTACGGTATCCCCTTTATAATGACAGACCTGATCGTGGATTCTTACCACTACCTCCTTGTCTGCATAGAGCCCTATAACGGTAGCGTTTAATACCACCTCCACGCCTGCTTCGTTTGCCTCCTTTAATAAATCCTCTCCGATTTTAAAACCTCTGATTTTCGCATGGTGCTTCTTTGAACCAAAAAATTTATGTATCTGTTTAAAGAGCTGTCCACCCGGTTTTTCATTTTCATCGAAAACGATGACCTTTAATCCCCGCTTCGCCGCTTCGATCGCCGCAGAAAGTCCGGATGGTCCTGCCCCAACTACTATGACTTCATATCGCTTCATACTCTGCTCCTTCCTATCTGAATTTTCAAACTTTTTTTCTAATCCGCTACTTCATTAACATGAGAAAAATGCTCTTCCATTTCACTCATGCGCCTGCATAACCACAAATCACAAAGCGACTAACTTGCTTATGCCCCTTTCGCCTTCACACCATCCTGTGTCTGAATGACCATTCCTTTTTCCAATGGCGTGACACAGGTTCTGACATTTGGCTTTCCATCCACTACCATTACGCAATCCGTACACCTGCCTATGGCACAGAAAATACCACGGGGCTTATGCTCCTTTTTCGTATATCTGTGAATCATCACACCGTTTGCCTTTAGTGCCATAGCAATCGGTTCTCCCAGGTACCCCGTCATTTCTTGCCCGTCAAAGGTAAAGGTTACAGCTTCTCCCTTTTGCGGTTCTCCTAAAACGGGATGATTTTCTATTCTGTTCATATGACTTCCTCCCTGCTCATGAAATCGTTACTGTTCATAACTCCGCTTGTACTTCTCCTATCCACAGACAGAACCAATCATGGCTTCCAGTTCAATCTCCACAAACTGCGTTGGTCTGTTCAACCTTGTGATTTCTACCACCGTGCACAGTGGCTTGATATCGTGGAAAAACTCGGAATATGCTTCGCAGATTTTACCACTCTGACTGATATCTGTCGTATAGTCCTTGACGCTAAATACCTCTTCTAACTTTGCTCCTGCCATTTCCAAAAGCTTTTTCTGCTTTTCTAATACATACTTTGTCTGCTCATAAGCATCTTCCCCAAATACGGAACCATCCGGCTGAACCGATGTAGTCCCTCCTATCTTCACATAGTCTCCCACTTTCACCATTCTGGAATACCCTACCTTCTCCTCCAGTGGTGCTCCTGAACTGTAATTCACTCTTTCTAACTTCATAAAAATCTCTCCCTTCTATCGTCAGCAAAATTCTCCATAAAACGAAAAAAAGGTTCATACCGCTGCTACGCTTTGTATGAACCTCATTGTTCTCATGTGTTTTGCTATGGAACTGTTAAATGTAATTCATTAACCGTTCCTATTTGATTTAAGAAATTTATACCACGTCTGTTTTTATTTGAAAAGCAGAAAAATAGTTGTTCAGGGAAACCTTTTGGTTGTTGACAAATTTTAGAAGCATTTGACTTCTCTCCCATCCTATGTTAAGATAAATACACGTTGCAAAGGTGCAGATTGTTTTCTGCACCTTTCTTTTTTTTCGGAAAGGGGGAATCCATATGAATCAGAGACAGCTTGAATATTTTTTAAGAGTATACGAAAAAAAGAGTATTTCCGGTGCAGCAGAAAGTCTGTTTATCTCCCCACAGGGACTGAGTAAAACCATCGCTAAATTAGAAAAAGAGCTTGGCATAGAGCTATTTGCGCATGAAGCGAACCGTATCGTACCAACCGCTGCTGCCGCCAGTCTTGCAAGCCATGCAATGAATATCCTCACAGAATATGATATCATCGAAAACAAACTTTTTCAAAATACTGTATCCAAAAAATCAGTCGGTATTTCCTGCTCCTTTGACGTTCCACAAATGATTTCCGCAGATTTTTTTTATGAATTTTATCAGAAAAATCCGGATATTCTAATTCAAATACACGAATACCCGGACCGGTTAATTTTAGAGCAGTTAGAGCGGGCTTTCATAGAAATTGCCGTAATTTCCGGTCCTTTAGACCATTCTCTGTATGAATTTGTACCATTATTTACAGAGCCCTTCTGCCTCGTCATAAATAAAAAGCATCCTCTTGCGAAAAAAGAATTTATCTGCATTTCCGATTTACAGGATGTTCCACTTGCAGTAAAGGATATGTATAATCAGATCAGTGTCACGCAGTTTGCAGAATT
>JAFVAA010000943.1 GCA_017476305.1 Lachnospiraceae bacterium | reverse complement strand
GTTCTGTTCTGTTAAAAATTATAATTTCTTTCAACATATGTGTCAATACATTTCCCTCCTTTATTATATCAGTTAATTGCCTGTTTTACTTTATTTTCTAAAATAAAACGCAATTTTTTTTTCGATTGAAACCTTTGATCACAAATCCGTCAAGTCCGAACATTTGCAGTCACTTAACGGATTACTCATCCCACTCGTCTTCCGCCCACTCTGTATCCAGACAGTTCTGGGCGTATCCAGGAGTGAGCTTATATTTTTTTATAAGCCTCTCTTTGATTTCTGCCTCAGAATGACCAAATTCTCTCAAATCCACAATCGTATTCTTGATTGCCCTCTCTTTTTCTTCTGCCCGCTTCAAGTGTTCCGGACTCACCATCGTCATCATAATCTTTTCCACCTCACTTCTATGCGCTGTCAAATACTCTGTCAAAATATTTTCTTCCCCACAGATTCTGAATACCTCCTGGATTGCTTTTACAGTATCCTCTCTGTGCTTTGCCATCTGCTCATCATAAATTTGTTCGAACCGGATATACTCCTCCAGTACACCGGTTCCGTTCTTAATATAGACCACCTTTGCCGTAAGCTCCGGCTTTCCTTTCTCGCCTCCAAAAAATTCCTCATTCAGCGAGAGGATATAGTGTCCCTGTTCATCTGTCGGCAGCCTTCCCGATAAAAATATCCTCGGTACGCTCTTTCCAATGTATATGATATATGCCTCCACATCCGGTATCTCCAGCTTTGACGTATTATACACACTAAAATCATTATAGATAAAATAATTCATTATGGCATCGATCACATACTCCCACAGTCTAATCAGCACATTGATCGACCACTTTGCCTGCGATTCCGCCATGATCAGCAGGTTTCCTGTCCTGCGGCTAAAAAGAGCCCCCAGATCGTTATACGGTTTTATTGTCAGCACATTCTCCACAGTTACTACTGTCAGGTCGTCCTCCATCGTTTCCGTATCCTCCGGATGGAGGTCCCGGTACATCCGGATCAGATACTCTTTTCTCCCGAACAGGTCTAAGAACACGGAGTTTTTCGCCTCTCTGTTCACCTTTCCCTGTCCGCGCAGAGCTGCATTTTGTGCGTTTAACCTCTCAATCTCCTGCTTTGCCTCCTCAAGCCCCTCCTGTCCGGATTTCTTACTCTCCGCCAAACTCGCACCTCCATTTATCTTTCTGCATCTTCAACTTAACCTATCATACACCATATTTCGATAAATTGCAATTTTTTTGCAGGTCTCCGTGTCACCCAGTCGTTTTATCTATCAAAGTAACCCACCATATTTGCTTTCGCTAATGGCATCATAAATGAAAAGGTATTTACTTTGCCCTTCTGAGGGATGCACACAAACCACAGAATCAGCGGTTTGGCGCTGTGCGAAGGTTTTGGAGACTTTCAAAGTAAACCGTATAACAAAAAAAGATGATTTACAACCAGTTTTCTTTTCCCACCAGACGCGAATATGTGTTATACTATGGAAAACAGATGTTCTTGACACCTATGGATCAATCACATAAGACCAGTCAGCACAAAATCTGCTTCTGGTCAGAAATGGGTACAAGCAGAAATCTTTTTTTATGGATAAATGATGCTCCACATAGAGAAAGAACATCAAAAAAAATGTCAAACGGAGGGAACGTTATGCCGAGGAATTTTAAGACCGCAAGACTAATCAACCACATGAAATCCACAGATGCCATGGAAGCACTTGGTATCTCGCAGCCGACACTCAGTGCGTGGGAGGGGGAACGGAAATCACCATCCATAGAAAAACTGGAGCACATGGCAGATGTGTACGGGGTGTCTACGGACTTTCTTTTGGGACGGACAGATGGAAATCATTTCTCGTCATCCCCGCTCCCTTCATCCTTGTCCTCCTCACCATCTTCACTCCCTACGTTCTCTCCGCAGAATCCTCCTGACCTCTCACAGGCTCCGGTTTCAAAAGAGAACCTGGTGATCCTGCATGGAAAGCCGGTCTGGTGTAAGGAATATGGATGGATGCTGGTCAATGCGATAGAGGGCTGCCTTTTATCTGCAGAGGGAAAAAAGATTTCATTTTCGGAAACTGAGAATGGATTAGAAGTCTACCGGACTGCTCCGGTGTTTGCAGAGGGTGCTGTGCCGGAAGCTCCGCCGCTGAAGATGTCTGAGATTGCTGATAAAGAAAAAATCTGGGTGGAGCCGATTTCTAAGGATGAGAC
>JAFVAA010000094.1 GCA_017476305.1 Lachnospiraceae bacterium | reverse complement strand
GAGGATATTTCGGAGGATACGATGGATACGGCGACAGATGAGCTCGTGACGACTGCGGAGTTAGGAGACAGCATCGGAGACAAGGAAAAGGCGGCAGAGCTTATCGCTGCGGTAAAGCAGCAGGTATTTACCGATGATCTGACCTCCATGGCAGATATTCAGGATGCGGTGGAAAATGCGGCAAAGGCACTTGACCTGGATCTTTCCGAAGAGGATGTGAGCAATATTACCGACATGATGGAAAAGGTATCGAAGGAGGATATCGATGTCGATGCGATTACCGAGCAGGCGAAGGGTATCTACGACAAGCTAAAGGATTCCGGGATTGATATCGGAAATGTAGATACGGGTGGTCTGGCTGAAAAGATTGGAGATTTTTTTGCTTCTATCTTTCAGGCGATTGCAGATTTCTTTAAAGGGCTGTTTGGATAGAAAATCTTGCAATCCATAAGCCTTTCCTGTAAAATAGATATGTTTAGGTTTTTGTTTTCTTAAAAAGAGATATCATTTCACGGAATGTCCGTGATAGAAATGGAGACAGATATGGCAAATGTGATTTCAGATGAGACGATAGAGTACGTAGGAATTTTGGCAAAGCTGGAGCTGAGCGAGGCAGAGAAAGAGGAAGCCAAACAGGATATGGGCAGGATGTTAAATTATATTGATCGTTTAAATGAACTGGACACTTCGGCAGTGGAGCCGATGTCTCATGTATTTCCGGTGAATAATGTCTTTCGTGAGGACGTGGTCACGAATGGAGATGGTCATGAGGATACCTTGAAAAATGCACCGGAGCGAAAAGAGGATGCCTTTGAAGTACCAAAAACAATAGTATAAATAAGGTTACAGTGAATCAATGTCATTTCGTTAAGCATTATTTCCTGTAGTTACATTATGGTTTATCTAAATGACATTGTACTGTGAGTAGTAATTAAGGAAACGAATGGAGGTAGGGTTATGTCCCTGTTAAGTTTAACGGCAGTAGAGTTAGGAAAAAAAATAAAGGCATCTGAGGTTTCCGTGGAGGAAGCCACAAAGGAAGCATTCGATGCGATTCATCAAAAAGAAAAGCTTATAAACAGCTTTGTGACCATAGAGGAGGACAAGGCTCTCGCGCGTGCGAGGGAGGTTCAGAAGGGAATCGAAAACGGCACCTATAAAGGACCTTTAGCCGGTGTGCCGGTTGCCATCAAGGATAATATGTGTACGGAGGGTACTCGGACCACCTGCAGCTCCAAGATTCTTTCTAATTTTATTCCGACCTTTACATCGGAAGCAGTGGTGAATTTAGAAAAAGCAGGAGCGGTGATTTTAGGAAAGACAAACATGGATGAATTTGCCATGGGGAGTACCACGGAGACCTCTGCCTTCGGTGTGACGAAAAATCCATGGAATACAGAGCATGTGCCGGGTGGTTCCTCCGGTGGTTCCTGTGCAGCAGTCGCAGCAGAGGAATGCTTTTATGCACTTGGTTCTGATACGGGCGGCTCCATCAGGCAGCCAAGCTCCTTTTGCGGAGTGACCGGCATGAAGCCGACCTACGGGACGGTTTCCAGATATGGTCTGATTGCCTATGGTTCCTCTTTGGATCAGATAGGTCCGGTCGCAAAGGATGTGACGGACTGTGCCACGATTTTAGAGGCGATTGCTTCCCATGATCCGAAGGACTCCACTTCGGTAAAGCGGGAAGCTTATGACTTTACTTCTGCACTTACGGATGATGTGAAGGGCTTAAAAGCCGGTATTCCGAAAAGCTATTTCGGCGAGGGACTGGATGCAGGGGTAAAGGAAGCCGTGATGAATGCGGCAAAGGAACTGGAGAAAAAGGGAGCTGTATTAGAGGAGTTTGACTTAAATTTGGTAGATTATGCGATTCCGGCGTATTATGTCATTGCCTGTGCAGAAGCCAGCTCGAATCTGGCGCGCTTTGACGGGGTAAAGTACGGATATCGTACAGAGGAGTACGACGGGCTGCACCAGATGTATAAAAAGACACGTTCCGAAGGATTCGGGGCAGAGGTAAAAAGACGTATTATGCTGGGCTCCTTCGTGCTTAGCTCCGGGTATTATGATGCGTATTATCTAAAGGCACTTAGGACCAAGGCACTGATTAAAAACGAGTTTGATAAAGCCTTTGAAAAGTATGATGTGATTTTAGGACCGGCGGCACCGACGACGGCACCGAAGCTGGGGAACAGTTTAAGTGATCCGCTGAAGATGTATTTAGGCGATATCTATACGATTTCTGTGAACCTGGCAGGACTGCCTGGAATTTCCGTGCCTTGCGGCATGGATAAAAACGGACTCCCGATCGGGTTACAGCTCATCGGAAACTGCTTTGAGGAGAGGAAAATCCTTCGTGCAGCAAATGCGTATGAGCAGACGAGAGAATACAGACACTGTCCGATTTAGAGGGATGTGACTTTTCGCAAGCGACTGACCTAAAGAGGAAGACAGCCACAGAGCGGCTTGCAATCGACGCAG
>JAFVAA010000942.1 GCA_017476305.1 Lachnospiraceae bacterium | reverse complement strand
GAAGAACATGGGATAAAAGCAACGGAAGATCTATAGTTGAACGGTGGAGGATCAGGACTTATTACAGAACTGCCTGTCTGCCCGGCCGGGTGCGGAAGAGGTGCAGAGGAGCCGGCAGGCAGTGGATAAAAATAAATGGTGACAGCAGATTTTATCAGCATAGAAAAATAGAGAATTATAAACATTTACATTCGAGTCTTTATATGATACACTCTATAATGGCATTAAGGCTCTTTTAGAGGAAAGGATCTGTTGTCTATGGGCAAGGATTTACGAGGAAAGGAGTTAGGTAAGGGGTTAAGTCAAAGAGCAGATGGATTTTATGTTGGCAGGTTCACAAATAAATATGGTAAAAGAAAGCAAAAAGTCTTCCGCAAATTGCAAGAGTGCAGGCAATGGTTAGCAGATTCACAGTATTGTGATGAACATAGCAATACAAATTTTCCGGAAGAGATGTCTGTGAAAGCTTGGTTTGAATATTGGATTAAGATGAAGCAAAGGACAGTTCGGCCAAATACCGTTAGAAATTATACAGAACGGTATGAAAAAAATATTGATCCGATAATTGGAAAACTGCTGCTTTCTGAAGTGAAGCCTATTCAATGTCAAATGATTATGAACCGTATGGCTGATGAAGGATATCGGACCTCTACGATTTATCAGGCACGAATTACGTTGTTTAACCTGTTGGATTATGCATATCAGAATGATATTATTATGAAAAATCCATGCAATAAAATGGTTCGGTCGGATATAGGTAAATCTTCCAATAAAAAAGAGGCATTAACATTGGAACAACAAAAGGAATTTGTCAAGGGGATTATGGGAAATACCTATGAGATTCAATACAAGTTTTTGTTGCAGACTGGTCTTCGTACAGGAGAACTTGTTGGACTGAGATGGTCGGATATTGATTTAAAAAAGCGTACTGTTTCTGTGGATCGTACTATGGAGTATCGCTATGCTGTAGGTGAGTGGAGGGTGGGGGAGTCTAAGAGCAAATCAGGATTTAGAACGATACCTTTGACAGATGAAGCAGTTGAATTGCTGAGTCGCCAGAAACAGAAAAATTCATCCTTTAAGTGTATTCCTATCGAATGGGTTGATATGGTATTTTTATGTAAGAAAGGTACTCCGGTAAAAAATAGCACATATGATACTATGTTGTTTAAACTTTGTGATAAGATTGGAATACCAAGGTTTTCCATGCATGTTCTCAGACATACTTTTGCAACCAGATGTATTGAGGCAGGGATGAAACCGAAGACATTGCAGACGATACTAGGACATTCCAATATTGGTATCACTATGAATCTGTATGTTCATATTACAGAAGATGAAAAGCAGAAAGAAATTGATAGAATTGCAGAGGCTCTTAAAGTCATCTGAAAAAATTGGTACATCACCAAATTGAAAACAGAAGGAAAGCCTTGAAATCAGGGCTTTCAAAGAGGAGGTAAAAAGAAAATGAAACTAGGGATCGTAGGACTTCCCAATGTAGGAAAGAGTACGTTATTTAATTCATTAACAAAAGCAGGCGCTGCAGAGGCGGCGAATTATCCTTTCTGTACGATAGAGCCGAATGTCGGCGTCGTACCTGTACCGGATCCGAGACTTGATGTGCTTACGGAGATGCATCATTCAGCGAAGACGATTCATGCAGTCATCGAGTTCGTAGATATTGCGGGACTTGTAAAAGGTGCATCGAAGGGGGAAGGTCTGGGAAATCAGTTTTTAGCCAATATCAGGGAGGTTGATGCGATTGTCCATGTGGTACGCTGTTTTGAGGATACGAATATCGTTCATGTGGATGGAAGTGTGGATCCGAAGCGTGACATTGAGACTATCAATTTAGAGCTTTTGTTCTCTGATCTGGAGATTTTAGAAAGAAGATATGCAAAACTCGTAAAAAGTGTGAAAAATGATAAAACCCTGGCGAAGGAGACAAATCTGGTAGAGCGGCTGAAAAAGCATTTAGAGGATGGAAAGTTAGCCAAAACCTTCGTGGCAGAGGATGAGGAGGAAGAGGAGCTTTTAGAGAGCTTTAATCTTTTGACTTATAAGCCGACGATTTATGCCGCAAATGTGGCAGAGGATGATCTGTCAGATGATGGAGACTCAAATCCATTTGTGACGAGTGTCAGGGAATATGCGAAGGTGGAGGGCTCTGAGGTCTTTGTCATCTGTGCCCAGATCGAGCAGGAGAT
>JAFVAA010000941.1 GCA_017476305.1 Lachnospiraceae bacterium | reverse complement strand
GGCATACAGCTCAGAGCTTGCGAGCCTGAAAGCGAACAGGGAAGCCCTCAAGATGGAAAAAGAGGCCTATGTAAAGAACAAGGTGGTTTCCTCCTATGAACAGATCAACAGTGGATTCCAGGCGGTTCAGGCCGGCTTTCAGGAGGGCGGTGCAGCCTATGAGCAGATTTATCAGGTAATCTATCAGCAGATCCTTTTGCAGGTAATTCAGGCGCAGATGGATACGATGGGCTTAAATCAGACCGTGACAGCGGAAAATCTGGATACCTACCTTGCACTTCTGGGGGAAAATGCAGAGCTTGTCAAAAGTGCCGCAAAGGAACAGGCAGAGGTACAGACGAAAAATCAGGTGGAAAAACAGCGAAAGGAGCTTCCGGAAAATGTAAAGGATGCGCTCGATCATCCGGAGAAGCTGTCTGCGTATAAAAAGCTTTTAGAAAGCCAGGGGCAGAAGGAAGCGGCAAAGCAGATGACGGCGAAAAATTTAAAAACCCTGTATGACATCGTAGAGGTACGCATTCCCCAGATCGATACGGCGTTAGGAAATTTAAAGACGGAAATTACGGTAGCGAAGACCGTGTTAGAGCAGGTGGAAAAATCCATAAAGGAGGCAGAGGACAAATACGAGGAGGTAGAGCAGGGGAAAATTACTGCGGCAGCAGCTTTTGGCTCTGCGAATGCACAGATCAGTAATGCCCAGGCTACCTTAGAGGCGAGCGAAAAGGAGTTAAAATCCGGTCAGGATTCCTTTAAAAAGTCAAAAAAGGAGGCATTAAAGAAGGCGAACCTCGATGAACTCTTAACGATAGAAAAGCTTTCCGGGATTCTGACAGCAGAAAACTTTTCCATGCCTGCCGGATATATCAGTGATAATGGAACGCAGTACCTGATCAAGGTCGGGGATGAGTACGACAGTGTAGATGCCATGAAGGAAACGGTCTTATGTAAATTAGATGGCGTGGGAGATGTCAGACTGTCCGATGTGGCGAAGATTACGATGGTGGATAATTCGGAGGACACCTATGGGCGTGTGAACGGAAATGATGCGATGCTCCTCAGTATTTCGAAGGCAAGTACGGCAGGAACCTCCACGGTCTCTGACGGCTGCAATAAAAAGCTTAAGGAACTGGAGGAAAAGTATGAGGGGCTTCGGTTTACGAATCTGATGGATCAGGGACAGTACATTGATCTGATCATCCATTCCGTACTTTCGAATCTTTTATGGGGGGCAGGACTTGCCATCCTGGTGCTTCTCATTTTCCTGCGGGACCTGCGGCCGACGGTGATCGTAGCGTTCAGTATTCCGCTTAGTGTATTGTTCGCGATGGTTTTGATGTATTTTACAAATATTACGTTAAATATCATCTCTCTGTCCGGTCTGGCATTGGGTGTGGGAATGCTTGTAGATAACTCCATCGTGGTCATCGAGAATATTTATCGTCTGCGGAACAAAGGTGTCTCTGTGGCGAGAGCTGCGGTCATGGGGGCGAATCAGGTGGCGGGAGCGATTTTTTCTTCCACCCTGACTACCGTATGCGTATTTCTGCCAATCGTCTTTACAGATGGAATCACCAGACAGATCATGCAGGATATGTGTCTGACGATTACTTACAGTCTGGGGGCGAGCCTGGTCGTGGCGCTTACCCTGGTTCCGTGTATGGGGGCAAATCTTTTGAAAAAGTCAAAGGACAGGAAGCACCGTGTTTTCGATGCTGTGATCAAAGGGTATGATAAGGTGATCCGGTTCTGTCTGAAGGTAAAGATCGTTCCTGTTTTGCTTGCCACAGGACTTTTAGTCTTTTCTATCTGGCAGATTTTACGAATGGGCATCGTATTCATTCCGGATATGGGAAGTGAGCAGATGTCTGCTACGCTTAGGATGGATGTGGAGCAGACACAGGAGGAAGACTATGCACTGGCGGATAAGGTCAGTGAAGCCATGAAAAAAATCAGGGGCGTCGATACCGTTGGTGTGATGAAGGGAAGTATGATTGCAGGACTTGGCGGTGCGAACAGCGATAAAAATTATTCGTTCATGCTTTTGATCGAAAAGAAATATGCAAATGAAAATAAAAGGATCGCTTCAGAGATAGAGGATATTTTTAAAGAGAATCAATGTGAGGACTATACGGTCTCCACATCGAACATGGATATGTCCAGTATGATGGGAAGCGGTCTGGAGGTCAATGTTTACGGAAAGGATCAGGAGCAGAACGTAAAGATCAGTGAAGATGTCATGAAGATGGTCGGCGAGATCAAAGGCTTTGATAAAATTTCCAATGGGCAGGAAACCGGTGATAAAGAGGTCTATGTGACGGTGAACAAAGATAAGGCGATGCGGCTCGGACTGACGGTGGCGCAGATCTATGCAGAGCTTGCCGGAAAGCTGACGACGAAAAAGGATTCGACGAAGCTGACCGTCGGGAATGATGATTTTCAGGTGCGTGTGGTCGATGAAAGGGATGGACTGGACACTTCGAACCTCATGGATTATGAGTTTGAAACTACAAAGATCAATGATCAGGGCGAGACGAAGACGGAAAAGCACAAGCTGAAGGAATTTGCCAAAATGACGGAGGGCAATGCAGTGACTTCTCTGCAAAAGGAAAATCTGGTCGGTTTTGTCAGCGTAACTGCAGAGACGAAGGATGGATATAATACCACACTTTTAAGCCGTGATCTGCAAAAAAAGCTTGACCGGTATGAGCTGCCCGATGGCTATGCCATAGAGATCCAGGGAGAGACCGAGACGAATCAGCAGATGGTGGAAAATATGCTTCTGATGATAACCCTGGCGGTCATTATGATCTATCTCATCATGGTGGCACAGTTCCAGGGCCTGCTGTCTCCGTTTATCGTACTGCTTACAATCCCTTTGGCATTTACCGGCGGACTTTTGGCGATGCTCATTACCGGAGAGCAGCTCTCCGTGATGTCTTTAATGGGGTTTTTAGTGCTTGCCGGTGTGGTCGTAAACAATGGTATCGTGTTTGTGGATTATGCGAATAAGCTGCGTTTAAATGGAAGTGAAAAGAGGGAGGCTCTGGTAGAGACCGGAAAAACCAGAATGCGTCCGATCCTGATGACGGCACTGACGACGATCTTAGCGATGTCTACTCTGGCACTGAGCAATGATACTGCGGCTGCGATGAGCCGGGGCATGGCGATCGTTACGATCGGAGGTCTGGCGTATGCAACGCTTATGACGCTCTTTATCGTTCCGGTATTTTATGATATTTTCTATCGCAGGGATCTAAAGAAGGTCGATCTTGGAGATGAGGAATCCTTGAACGATGCGGATGATATCATTTAGGAACTGCGCAATCGTTCCCGGAATATTTCAATCTGTTCAAGGGGGCTGTAAAAAATATACGGAGTATATTTTTTTACAGGCCCCCCTTTTTTCGTATAGCTGTGCCTGTGAATATTTTTTTCCCACAAAGAAATAATAAAAATAAGACTTGGAAAATCAAGCAAAAATGTGCAGAAAGGAGATTTTGGCGTGGCAAAAAAAGCAATTGGAAAACAAAGTGTTCTATTTGAAAATCCACCGGTCATCTGTGGAGCAGGTTCCGTGGTAGGGAAAAAGGAATCAGAAGGTCCGTATGGAAATTACTTTGATCAGGTGGAGGAAGATCCGAAATTAGATGCGGACAGCTGGGAGGAGGCAGAAGGAAAGCTGCAGACGAAAGCGGCAGAGCTTGCGATCGCACATGCGTGCATTGAAAAAGAGCAGATCCGATATATGGTCGCAG
>JAFVAA010000940.1 GCA_017476305.1 Lachnospiraceae bacterium | reverse complement strand
GTTATCCATTCTTCTGAATGGATTAAAACAGGGCAGCATAAAGATCACAAAAGATGTGAAAAGTCAACTACTGAACTGGTATGTCTCTCAACCTGCATTCATACAGGAGATATGCCCTGATTTGACGTGGGAAGTTTGAGTAAATAATACCCTTAAAAACTCCGCTTCTGATACCACGAACACGACAGAAAATCCGGAGGAGGATGCGAAAACCCTCACCCTGTCCATGGTCGGTGACGTTCTTTTACATACTCCGGTGAGTCAAAGCGGACTTCAAAAGGATGGGACCTATAATTACGATTATCTTTTTAAATTTATAAAGAAAAAAGTAAAATCCTCTGATGTCGCCATGCTCAATGAAGAAGTGCTTCTCGCCGGTTCGAAATTCGGCATCTCCGGCTACCCACAGTTCAACGGCCGCTTCGAAGTAGGGGATTCGATTGAAAAGGCGGGCTTTGATGTCGTACTGCATGCGACGAACCACTCCATGGATAAAGGAAAAGCCGGACTTATAAGTGATTTAAACCACTGGAAGGAGGCACATCCGAAGCTCAAGGTGGTCGGAATGTATCTTACGAAAAAGGCAGCAAATAAAATCACCTATGTAAAAAAGAACGGGATAAAAATTGCGATTTTAAACTATACCTATGGGACAAACGGGCTTCCACTCCCGTCGGACATGCCCTTCGCTGTCAACCTGATGACCGAAGCCAAGGTAAAAGCAGATGTGAAAAAGGCAAAGAAAAATGCAGATTTCGTCATCGTGTGTCCACATTGGGGAACAGAATATCAGGATGGAATAGACAGCTACCAGAAAAAATGGACCGATATTTTTTTAAAGCTAAAAGTAGATTTAGTCATCGGAGCACATCCCCATGTCATCGAACCGGTAAAATGGGTTTCTGATAAAAAAGGACATAAAATGCTCGTCTACTATTCTCTTGGAAACTTTGTGAACTCTACCGCCAGGCGTGGTGCCGGAACCTACAGACAGTATCTGGGAGGGATGGCAGATGTCACGCTGGAAAAAACGGAGGATGGCAAAACTTCTATCAAAGAGGCAAAATTTATCCCGATGATTACACACTACGGACAGGACCGGAAAATTACGACCTATTTTTTCAAGGACTATTCTGCGAAGAAAGCGAAAAAAAACCGTTTATCCGGCCAGGATACGACTTTTACCTTTGCTTTGGCAAAAAAGCACTTCAAAAAAGTGATCCATAAAAAATTCCTAGAAGGAATACAATAGAAAAACCTATTTTTTCAATACAAATAATGTCACGACCATCAGGCATAATGTCACAGGCAGAGCCACCAGTGCCAGCTTCCCTTCCGATACATATCCCAAAATACCGGCGAGGATATAGCCTGCCATGGAAACTGCTGCCGCTGTCAAAGCATACGGAAGCTGTGTCGAAACGTGATTCACATGATCAGAATGTGCACCCGCTGACGCCATGATCGTGGTATCGGAAATCGGTGAACAGTGATCTCCGCATACCGCACCAGCGAGGCAGGCAGAAATCGAAATCACCAGCATTTCATAGGTATCCGCACCGCCAAATACATTGCAGACGATCGGAATCAAAATCGCAAAGGTCCCCCAGCTCGTCCCGGTCGAAAATGCCAGGAATAAAGCCACTGCAAAGATGATTGCCGGCAGAAACATCTGAACGGCCCCGGCAGAAGCTGCCACCAAATCCCTGACATAAAATTTTGCTCCTAAAAGTCCCGTCATTCCGGACAAGGTCCATGCCATCGTAAGGATCAAAATCGGAGCCACCATTGCCTTAAAGCCCTCCGGGATGCACTCTGTAAACTCTTTAAAGGTAAGCACCTCTCTCGTCATATAGAAACAAAATGTGATGATCAGTGTCACGATGCTCCCAAGCACCAGGCCTTGTGAGGCATCCGCATTTGCAAAGGCATCGACAAAGCTCTCCCCGGAAAAAAATCCCCCGGTATAGACCATTCCGATGATACAGCATATGATCAGAACCACGACCGGAAAAACGAGATCGACAACCTTTCCCTTTGGATTTTTCGGTTCCTCGTCTGCATTTCCATATGGTCTGGCTGCTGTGGTAAAAAGATCCCCCTTCATGGCATTTGCTTCATGGAGCTTCATGGGACCATAATCGAACCTTAAAAGGATCAAAAGGATCATCATTAAAATTGTAGAAAGCGCATAAAAGTTATATGGAATCGTATTTAAAAACATTGCAAAGCCATTTATATTGGAACCATCCGGTACCGATGAAGTAACTGCTGCCGCCCAGCTGGATACCGGTGCAATGATACAGACCGGAGCTGCCGTCGCATCAATCAAATACGCCAGCTTCGCACGCGAAATCCTTTGCCTGTCCGTCACCGGACGCATGACAGAGCCCACCGTCAAACAGTTAAAATAATCATCGACAAAGATCAGAACGCCAAGGGCTACCGTAGCGAGCTGCGTCCCCATTCGTGTTTTAATATGCTCGGATGCCCATTGTCCAAACGCCGCGGAGCCCCCGACCTTGTTCATCAGTGCCACCATGATTCCCAGGATTACCAGGAACACCAGAATTCCAACGTTCCAGCTATCCGCCAATTTATAGATCATGCCGCCATCCTCGTGAAACAGCATGGTATTTAACATTAATTCTAAATTCCCGTTTGCATAAAGAAGTGCCCCTGTCACAATTCCCAAAAAGAGGGAGGAATAGACCTCCTTCGTAATCAGGGCAAGTATGATCGCAAATACCGGTGGAAGTAAAGAAGCCACCGTCGAGTACACTTTTGGTTCATACTTTTCTATATCCGCCGTCCCTGGTGTGTTCAATGTAAGAACCATGAGTACCGCAAAAATCACTACCGCTGCTGCTAAAAAAATCGTTCCTTTTTTCTTCATATCCTTTTCCATTCCTTTCCCTTTTGCTTTATCCTAAGAAACTTTGCATAATAATCAAGTTCCCTATTCATCCTTTTTCAATCAAACAAGAATGCTCACCTGTCTTCTCATCATAGTTTATTCCTAATTATAAAACTGTGGCGCATACTGCTCTTCTCTGATTTCATTCAGAGCGGCAGCAACTTCATCCCCCCGTCCTGCAGCTGTATCATTTAGTAATTTCTGGGATCGTGTAATCAGGGACATCCACCCTTTGTTAGCCTTTTTTTGCGAAAGAAACTGCTCAAATTCCAATCGGAC
>JAFVAA010000939.1 GCA_017476305.1 Lachnospiraceae bacterium | reverse complement strand
CTTCGCACAGGGGAAACCCTCGGCATGGACGGACGGACCGTGTCTGCTGCATGGGTGGCAGGACTGAAAAAAATCGTATCCGGGAAAAAAGGAAATCTGGTGACGAAAAAGGATCTCATCGGATCCATCTGGCAGGACCGTCCGGAAATCGTATTCCATCCTGCGTACTGCCTTTCGGAAAAATATACGGGCGAGAGCCGGAAAAAGAAGCTGGAACGATTAAGGGACTGGCTTAAAAAACGGAAAAATGCCGGTATGGTGATTAGTTCCTTAGATGAGATTGCATGGCTTTTAAATA
This sequence comes from Lachnospiraceae bacterium, assembly GCA_017476305.1. GTDB lineage: Bacteria > Bacillota > Clostridia > Lachnospirales > Lachnospiraceae > Butyribacter. The sequence goes on along the minus strand of JAFVAA010000939.1, from coordinate 4,920 downwards.
TTCGCGGAGAGGATGTCCTGTGTAATCCCGTAGTGCTTTCCTATTTGTTTATAGACGAAAAAAACTGCTTTCTTTTCGCGGGAAGGGATGTATTTTCCACAGAGGACCGGCGGGCTTTAGAAGCAGATGGTGTGACACTCCGCACATATGAAGAAATTTATCGTTTCGTGTGTAGTTATCCACATGAAGTTAATATTTTTGTGGATAAGAGGCATACAAATGCCGAAATTATCGGGAATTTTCCACAAAAAACCAAAATATTCGATGTTCCGTCACCCATTGTCGAGTGGAAGTCCGTGAAAAATCGGACGGAAATGGAGGGCGAACGGCAGGTACATATCCTTGATGGCGTGGCTGTGACAAAATTTATTTACTGGCTGAAAAAAAATATTGGGAAAATAAAAATCACGGAATGCTCTGCGGCAGAAAAGCTGGAGGATTTTAGAAAAGAGCAGGCAGATTACAGGGGACCGAGCTTCGAAACGATTTCGGGATATGCAGAGCATGGTGCCATCGTGCACTATCAGGCGGCACCGGAGACGGATCTGGAGCTTCGGGAGGATAATTTTCTTCTGGTCGATAGTGGCGGGCAGTATTTCGGAGGGACGACCGATATCACCAGAACCATTTTCTTAGGAAAGGAAGCTTCCGCGGAGCAAAGGACGCACTATACCGCAGTTCTCCGCGGGAATCTGAATCTCTGTGCAGCGAAGTTCCTGTATGGCTGTTCGGGGGTTGCCCTTGACTATGCTGCCAGAAAACCACTCTGGGATATGGGACTTGATTTTAACCACGGAACCGGTCATGGTGTGGGCTGTTTTTTAAATGTGCACGAACGTGCCAACGCCTTTCGATATAAAATTGCAAAGGAGCCCGGCGGGAATCCTGTACTGGAGGAGGGAATGGTGACTTCCGACGAACCGGGGCTTTATTTAGAGGGGAGATATGGGATCCGCTTAGAGAATCTGATTTTATGCGTGAAACGGGAGAAAAATGAATACGGGCAGTTCATGGGCTTTGAGCCTCTGACGTTCGTGCCGTTTGAACGCAAGGCAATCGATATCACGCAGATGAATGAGGAAGAGCGGAGGCTTTTAAATACTTATCACAGGATGGTATATGAAAAGCTGGAACGCTTTTTAGAACCGGAGGAGCGGGAATGGCTCAGAGAGGAGTGCAGGGAACTGTAACACATATTTGTGCTTTTAGTTGAAAAAAAGTATATTTTGGTGTAGGATAGGTGGTAGAAAAATACTCAATTAAAAAAGGGAGGGCATTTCATGGCACCTGAACAGATATCCGCATTAATCATTTTTATCGCAATGTTTGTCCTGATCGTGGCAGATAAATTTCCGAGGCAGTATATCACCCTGGTCTGTGGTCTGCTTACGATTGTTGTTACCTTTGGAATCTGCATGAGAAGCGGTTCCAGCATATTAGAATCCTTGAACCTGAAGGCATTTACGGAACCCTCTTTCTGGATTGCCAGTGAAGCCGGAGAGGAAGCGTCTGCCGGAATCAACTGGGCGACGATTCTCTTTATCGGCGGGATGATGGTGATGGTCGAGGGGATGGCAAAGGCAGGTTTTTTCCAATGGCTGTGTATGCGCCTGGCAAAGCTCGTAAACTATAAACCGATTCCTCTGATGATTGCCTTCATGGTGATGTCCTTTGCTCTGGCAATGTTCATCGACAGCATTACGGTCATTCTTTTTCTGGCAGCAGTTACGATAGAGCTTGGAAAGCTGTTAAAGATGAATCCGGTTCCGATGATTATTGCAGAAATTTTCTGTGCGAATTTAGGAGGTTCTGCGACGATGAGCGGAGATCCGCCTAATATTATCATTGGAACATCGCTCCACTATTCCTTTACGGATTTCCTGTTGAACACGGGAGCTATCGCATTGATTCAGCTTATTCTGATCGTGGGCTACTACATACTGATTTATTATAAAACCTTGAAAGCCACCGTGGTTTCCGAGAAGGATATTGCAGAAATTCCGGAGCCTTCTACGATGATCACGAATAAAAGGGACTTTATCATCAGTACGGTTATTTTCCTGTGTGCAATCGTACTTTTGGTCACGCATAACACGACAGGGCTCACCGTAGCGACGATTGGTGTGGGCGTTGCTATTGCCTCGCTTTTGGCAGCAGGAAAATCCATTCCTGTGATTTTAAAGAAGGTGGATTATGATACGCTTCTCTTTTTCATCGGACTTTTTGTGGTGGTGAGTGGTTTAGAGATTACCGGAATTTTAGAGCTTTTGGCAAAGTTCATAAAGAACATCAGTGGCGGGAACATCTATGTGATGGTAGCGATTATTCTGTGGCTTTCTGCGATAGCCAGTGCAGTCGTAGATAATATTCCGTTTGCTGCTACCATGATTCCTGTCATCAAGGCTTTGGCAGAAACGACGACAGGCGTTCCGCTTACCACGCTTGCATGGACACTTGCCATCGGAACCGACGTCGGTGGAAATGCGACACCAATCGGAGCCTCTGCGAATGTCGTAGGAGTTTCCGTGGCAGAGAAAAACGGACATCCGATTGGCTGGGGGAAATACTGTAAAGCCTCTATTCCGGCGACGATTTTAGTGATCGCGACCTCGATGATCTATCTTTTTATCAGATATTGCTAGAATGTACTTCCTTTACTGAGACTATTTGAGAGATGCTGTACCGACACAGATGTTTTTTGAATCGGTGTCTGGAAACATATTTCACGGATGTGTGAAGTGCAAAAAAAGGACTGGCGTGCGCCGGTTCTTTTTTTGCTTTCCCGGAATATATATGATGTGAAGGCAGCTTCGCCAGAGTACCTTTGTGGGTAAAAGGAAACCAGAAAGGTACTCTGGCGTGCTCCACCGCAAAAGGACTGATGGAGGATGGTATGGCAAGAGAGTGCAGAGAGCAGATCTATTCAGAAGATTATCTGGATTATCTGGTAGAATATTTTTTAGATGAAGAGGAGCGGTTAGGAATTGAAGAAAACTGCTACAATATAGCCTCTAACCGGTTTGCAGTTGTCTATAGGGAAGGAAAGGAATATATGCAGGATCCGCTCGTGGGAATTAACATGATTCCCCACTGCTATGGACTTTTATCTTCAGAGCAGGTGTTAGAAGCGACAGGAGTTACCAGGGTGCGGAACCGTCCGGGGCTGGAGCTGTTTGGAACGGGAGTGCTCTTAGGGTTCATTGATACAGGCATCGATTATGCGCATCCTGCGTTCATCGGAGATGATGGGAAAAGCCGGATCTTAAGTATCTGGGATCAGACGGTAGAGCTTCCGAGAGAGGAAGACGTAGTTCCCTCTTTTGGGTATGGGGTGGAGTATAGCGGGGAAAAGATCAATGAAGCACTAAACAGTACCGATCCATTAAGTATCGTACCAGAGAGAGATGAAAATGGGCATGGTACCTTTTTAGCGGGAGTAGCGTGCGGGAGTGGAAATTATGAAGTTGATTTTAACGGGGTTGCGCCGCTTGGCTCTATTTGCGTCGTGAAATGTAAAGAAGCAAAGCAGAATCTCAGGGACTATTTTTTTATCTCTACAGAAGAACCATGCTATGCGGAAAGTGATATTATGCTGGGAATCCGTTATCTGTTTCAAAAAGCCAGAGATTATAACATGCCTCTTGTGATCTGCCTTGGCATGGGAACCAATCAGGGCGGGCACAATACCGGTGGAATGTTAGGGGAAATGCTCCAGGAGTATGGAGACTATCGGGGAATTTATGTCATTAGTTCCACCGGAAATGAAGCTAATACTTCTCATCACTATCAGAATGATGCGCTGGAGCAAAGAGAAAGTATAGAGGCAGAGGTTCGTGTGGATGAGGCAGAAAGCGGATTTACGATGGAGCTGTGGACGAATGCTACGGATCTCTATTCTGTAGGGATGATTTCTCCGGACGGGGAATATTCCGGGAAAACGGAGGCGAGGCTGGGGGAACGCAGAGAGATTCGTTTTCTGTTTGAAAATACAGTAGTGTATATTGAATATCTTTTAAATGCCTATGAAAATGGGGATGAATGTATCCGAATGCGTTTTCAGAATCCGTCGGCGGGAATCTGGAGGATACGTGTATTTAATGATAACAATTATTCCAGCCGGTTCGATCTGTGGCTTCCGATGAAGGAATTTTTAAAGGGAGATACGTTTTTTTTAAGACCGGAACCGAATACGACGATCTGTGAGCCGGGAAATAATGAGGGAATCATTACCTGTGGGAGCTATAATCCGGAAAACAGGGCGGTATATGTGGAATCAGGCAGGGGCTTTACCCGTGTGAATGATATTAAACCGGATTTTGTCGCTCCCGGTGTCAATATATTTGGCCCATTACGACTCGTCGGTACCTATCCCAAAAATGAAGAGGAGCGCAGGGAATTTGCGCGCTATGGTGTCAGAACGGGTGGAAGCATATCTGCTGCAGTGACTGCCGGGGTGACAGCGCTTTTAGCAGAGTGGGCCATTCTAAGAGAAAATGATCCTGCCATGGACACTGGAAAAGCGAAAAAATATCTGATCCGGGGTACGGATAAAAACGGGCTTTTGATACCAAATCGCATTTATGGAAACGGGATCCTTGATTTGTACGGGGTGTATGATAATCTGCGCCCAAGACCCTAGAAAGCCGGGGTATGTGAATATGTTATATTGCTACAAATAGGGATCGTTTTCTTTTAAAAGCTTATAGTCGCGCAAAATCACCTGGTATCGCAAATTCGCAGCATTGACCTCATAGATATAGCTATCGATCAGATCCGGTTCATTGACATTGGAGAGACCGTCGTATGCATCTTGTAAGCTTCGCTGCGCTTCTAAAAGGGCCTTTTTCAAAAAGGTCTCTTTTTTATGAGGATCTTCCTTTCTCTTTATCCCTGGCATAGATACCACCTCTTTTCCCGTTT
>JAFVAA010000938.1 GCA_017476305.1 Lachnospiraceae bacterium | reverse complement strand
TGGCAGGAACAAAAACAGAAAAAAAATCGTATAGGAAAAAAGTCTCACTGCCTGTAAATCCGTTCTTTGTTCCATCTCTCTCCTCATTCCCGCATGATTTATCATGCTATGATTTATCACGCTATGATTTATCACGCTGCTGCTATTTTTGTGCATATCCATTCCCTAATACCATCCGGTATGTGAATAAAGCTCCCCCAGTGTCATTTCTGCCCACGAATATTGTGCCATATATTCTCCCTGAAAACGATTGACCGCATAGCTTTCCTCCCGCAGAAAATCAAAATAATCACAGTCTATCTTCTGGCAATCTATGCCATACGAATTCCATGCATTGATAAGGACCTCTGATGCACCGGCCTTCTTCAGATCCCGCCTTAAATCTTTCAGCGCCACCCGGACATGGTTCATCTGTTTCTTTTTTTGTTCCTCATCCTCCATGTTTCCAAAAAGAACCTCGCTAAATTCCCTGGTCGTACACACGTCCCCTCTCCGGTCGATCATATAGGCAAACAGCTCTTTGCTCTTGGTCCTCGTAAACTTCACCGGATTTCCCTTTTGATCAAAGACCTCAAACTCCCCAAAGCACTGTACCCGTAAAATGGCATCCTCTCTCTTATGCTCCACCGGAAACTTCAAGTGATTCAGTTCCTCCCGCAGATCTTTTTCCGTCACCGGCTTTAGGATAAAACCACTCGGATGCAGCTTATAGGAAGGGTAGGCAAATTTTTCATGCGCTGTCACAAAGATGATATTCGTTTTCGGTGACATCAGCTTGATGTCAACAGACACTTCCAGACCCGAGCTTCCCGGCATCTCCACATCCAGCCAGCATACATCCGGGAGTTTTTCTTCGATCAGGTCATACGCTTTCTCCGCAGAGGAAAATGCATAGTGCTCCCCTCCCGGATTGATCTTTTTCATGAGCCTTACAATCTCTTCCCCGTTTTCGATCTGGTCATCGATTGATACTGTAACCATATTTCCCCCGTTTCTTTGCAATGCATCGTCCTTCTATGCTTATTGTTTATTCCTAAATTTCTTTCTGCAGTTCTTCCATATGTCCGACCTCTTTTATCATCTTCCGGTTAATGTGCTTGATTTCAAGTGTCAGGGCTTTCACAGTATTTTCGTTGGAATCCGCGCTCTGCCGTGTTCTTGCATACTGCCTGCGGATATCTGCACCAGTCTTTGCAGTACCTGTCACGACAGGACAGCAGAGCCCGGACACAAAAACCAAGATACAGAGCAGGACACAGCAGAGTCCTTTCGCATATGCATGACAGATCATCTGACGAGAACACTTGCAAAAAAAGTGTTTTAGAATCTTTATGTATATATCTGATTTCCTCATAGGCATCCTCTTACTCCAACACATCCAATAACTTCTGTTTCAGGATGTAATACTGGCTCAAAAGCTGCTGCATCTTTTCTATCTGCTCCTTCGGTGCTCCCTCCATGTACTTCGCAAAAAAGAAATCCCAGAACTTTTTACAGTCCTTTCCGGAAAGCCGGAATACGGTCGAGCAGTAAGACGGTCTTTCCTTTTCTAACATGATAAGAGATGCATAAAGCCCTTGTAAATCAAAGATTGCATGCCCATGTGCAGCCCCTGCCATATCCAAAAGATAGAACTCCCCATTCTGCATAAGGATATTATTGGGACTCATATCTCCATGGATAAACCCATTACTGTCCGGGATATTCTCGATCAGCTTCGTAATCTTTTTCAGATCCTCATTTGCAATGAATTTTCCGGCTTTCTCCAACCATTCCCTGTATCGGTCCTTGATATCCGGGAACTGCCCATCCTCAATCTCCACCTGATGAATTTCCTTTAAAAATACTGCAAACTGCTCTGCATACGTTTCTATCCGTCCGGGTTCTTTTCTGACCGCCTCTGCCAAAGTCGTCGCATGATCAGACTCCATCACGATCCCATAGCTATCTGCCACGGATACGACATCATACGGGATCAGAGCGGGCACACCGCACACCAAAGCAGTATGGGAATATTCCCTTTCTTTTTTTATATCTTTTATTCTTGTTCCTTTCCGAAAGACATTTACCATCGTGTCATCATCTAGCTGATAGGTCATTCCGTTGATTCCGCGAAAAAGGACTTCCTTTCCCCCTAGGCTCACTGATCGCATTTTTCTACTGACATCGAACATATCTGTAAAGTTCGTCATCTCAAATACATCGTACACATCATCGGATACATTGACGACAGGAATCTCCATTCCCACTCTTTTCCTGAGCTTTAAGAACACTCGAAGTCCGGCACTGGAGATATACTTCATATTCTTCGCATCTAAGAGGACCTCCCTACCTTCGTTCTTATCCATCTCTGCAAACAGCTCCTGCTCAAATGCACTTGCATTTTTCGAGTCGATCTGCAATGGTAAGATCACTTTCACTATATCCTTGCTTACGATTGCTTCCATGTCCTGCCTCCTTCTATATCCATCTTTAAAATTTTCGTGTTTTAAAAACAGCATCTTTTTTCATTGTATCACACCCTATCCAACAAACTATCCAACAAAAACGCCCTTTTTCGCAATTTTTTTAAATTTTTTTATTTTTTTTCAAAATTTTGAAAATAACGTTCTTTTAAAAAAAGAGCAGCCCTCCCACATCCCATCCTTTGGGAAGTGAAAAGGCTGCCCTGTGACCATATTTTTTGCAGGCGTAAACGTCACTCCGTCGTTTTTTCAAGTGCCTTCCAGTATATCAGGCTTTCCGTAATGCTCGCCCAGGAATAGGCTGACATATATTTTCCACGGTAAGAATTTATGGCAGAGACATCCCCGAGAAAAAAGTTATATGCATCACAGGCAAACCGCTCCGGTATGATGCGCAGTCCGCTCCTCGACATTTCAAATATATCTTCGATACCGTATTCGCGAAACGTATCCCTCATGCTCCTGATATACACATCAAGCTCCTTCTGCCCTTTTTTGTCATACTCCTTATTTTCCCAAAGAGCAGTAAATATTTCCTTCCTTGTCAAGCGGATTCCCTGCTTGTCCACCAGATAGGCAAAAATCTCCTTGCTCCTTGCCCTATGGAACCGGACGGGATTCCCGTCCACATAAACATCAAAATTTCCAAAAGTCCGTACCACCACATGTCCTTCCGGTACCATCCCCACTCCCCTGACCGCCAATGCGTAGACCACATCCTTCTCAAGCATTTCCCTGGTGATGGGCTTTAAAAGATAACCGGATGCACGGACCTCAAAAGCATCTACCGCATACTGCGGATATCCTGTCAGAAAGATGACCGCTGTGTCCGGGCATCCTGCCTTGATCCTCTCTGCCAGCCTGATTCCGTTCATCCCCGGCATATCGATGTCAAGGAGCGCTAACTCCACGGTCTCATGCGAAAGCCACTCCAGCACATCCACGGCACGGGTAAACCCTTTCGCCTCACTAATCTGTGGCAGGCTTTCGCACATCCGCACAATCCCTTCCATGATATTGATCTCATCATCCACACAGACAGCCCTCATAAATTCTCCACCTTTTCTGGGATCCGGATTGTGACTGTCGTACCGGTTCCCTCCCTGCTCTCGATATGAAACGTGCCGTCACACATCTTCTCAATCCTCTCCCTGACATTTCGGATGCCGATATGCCGCCCGGATACCTTTTCTATCCGCCCTGTATCAAACCCGGTTCCGTTATCCTCTATGGATACCACATGCTCTCCTGCCTCTTTCCATGCACTCACCCGGACGATTCCTCCCTCCCTGATACGCACCACATGCCGGATG
>JAFVAA010000093.1 GCA_017476305.1 Lachnospiraceae bacterium | reverse complement strand
ATACAAGCACTCTTCTGTCCCTTAACGAATCCGGAATATCTCCACTCACGATCTGCTGCGCCAGGCCCTCTACCACAGCCGTTTTTCCTACCCCCGGCTCGCCGATCAGACATGGATTATTCTTTGTCCTGCGGCTTAAAATCTGAATCAGCCGCCGGATTTCCACTTCCCTCCCCACCACAGGATCCAGTCTGCCGTCCTTTGCATAGGCAGTCAGATCTCTGCTGTACTGATCAAGAATCGGGGTCGCAGATTTCTGTTTTTTATTTTTTTGCATCATATATTCATTTTTGGCACTTGTACTATCCTGACCAACTGCAGTCAAAAGGTCGATATAGAGCTTTTGAACATTGATTCCTTTCGTATTTAAAAGCCTCACGCCAATCGAATCACTCTCCTTCAAAAGTGCTAAAAGCAGATGCTCCGTGCCAGCGCCGGAGTCTCCCAGACGCTCTGCCTCATCAAGCCCCCCTTCTATGACCTTTCTCGCTCTTGGCGTAAATTCCCCTGTCTGTGCAGTGACCACACCGCCGGAAGTCGCTAAAAGATCCTCCACCAGTTCTAAGATCTTATGATATACGACTCCATTTTCCTTTAAGACTTCGCTCGCCACTCCCTTTACCTCTATCAGTGCCAGAAGAAGATGCTCTGTTCCTACATAGCTATGTCCCAAAGAAGCCGCCTGCTTTTTCGCATTGTCAATGACACGCTTTGCATTTTGCGTATAATCCTTCCGCATATTTCTATCCTCCCAAAATTTTATTTCCTATATTTTTCGTAAAACCAGAAATAATACCAAAACAAACATCAGGCCGCTGAATGCTCCTAAGATACCTAACATATACCGATAGCTCTCCAGCTTTCTTTCGGATCTGTCCAATTCCGAATCATCCTGTCCCCCCATGCTCCGATACCAGTTCTTCACCTGGTCATATGGTAAAAGCTGTTCTTTTTCCTCGTCATAAACATAGAAGGACTGCGTATTTTTTCCATAGATCAGAAAATATCCCTGATCCATAGCACCACCATAAGCATATCCCTTTACCTCTTTTCCGTCAATAGAAACTGTAACTTCTTCAAAATCATCCGGCAAAAGCGTCTCATCCTTTACAGCCCCTGCCTCTACCGTGATATCGCCGGAAAGATACGTCTTTTTCTCCACCTTTTCCACCGTAACGCGGTTCGAACCTGCCTTATCCATTCCTTTTAAAAGCTTGACATTTAATGAAATCCTGTATGTTTTTTTATTTTCCCCATTTTTCACCACGATTTTAATGACATTTTTCCCATCCTGTAAAGTATCATTCCCTTTGATCTTCACTTCTGCCACACTGTCTGCCGCTTTATATTTAATATCTGCCCATGTATCACTCGTATTGAGCGTCCCACTATATCTCTTAATATCTCTGGAAAAAGCCGGTGTCAATTCCACTCCTGCCACGGACAATTTTTTTAAATCTACAGAACCGATCTCATCTCCCTTTTTATGATGCCGCTCCGTAGAGGGAACTGTTTCCTGCGCCTCCGGTGCGACAGAAGGGAGCGGAGTCTCCTGCGGTTCCGGCGTTCTTTCCTCCTCCTGTGCCTTCGCCGGTGATGGGGAAGGAGCTTTTCCATCCTTTTCCTGAATCACCATATTGATTCCATCATAGGAAACGGACATCTTTGCATTGTTCTTTCCTAAGACCTGGTAGGGTTCCTTTAGCTCTACAGAGGTACTTCCCGCTTTTCTCGCCTTGAACTTGATCGAATAGACGATTTTATTTGTTCCAATCGTTCACTCCACATCCTGTATCCGAAATGCATCATCATTTCCATGGACAAGCTTTCCACCCGATACAAATCTCAGATACCTGTTATCATAGGAAAAATACCCTTCAAATCCATAGATATCATCCATCGAGCTGACCGTCACCAGCACGAAGATCGTATCCCCCTTTACCAGAGTAGTATCTCTCGCCTGTAAAGAAATAGAAGCACTGGAAGCCTTCGCCCTGCTTCCCGTAAACATACAGGAAATGCTAAAAACGCCGAAAAGCAGAATTCCCAAAAGAACTCTGCTGTATTTCCTGTATCCCTGTATTACTCCCATTCCAGAGAAAACCCTTTTTTTTCGGCTCATAATCTCCTCCCCCATTACCAGTACATCAGAAAGAAGTTCTCTTTATGCTAAATTTCTGATATACCAGTGCATGAATGAAATATCCGCTGCACTAGGCGGCTTTTTTCGTCACCTTGATTTTATAGCTCCTTGCAACGCCACTTTCGGATGTCACCTTAACAGTATATGTTTTTGAACCTCCCGCCGCCACACTCGTCAGGCTCTTTTTTCCAGTCCCTGTCACCGTGGATGTTGTAGCAACCGCTGTCGCACTGATCGTAACCGACTCTGCATTTGCGGGCACAGTGCAGGTATAAGTCTTACTTCCATCATCTCCTAAAGTGAATTTCGTGTCAAAAGCATACTCGCTGATTTTTAATGTCTTTAAATAATTATTCGGATTTTTTCCTCCACTTGGCACATCACAAGGCGTGGCAGGCATATCCTCATATACCGGAATAGAAAAGACGAGCGGAATTTCCGAAAGCTCCGAACCATATGCCGCCTTCGTCTTCGTCGCTTCACTGTTTGGTGCCTCCACATTTCCCATATACTGATGATTATAGCGATTTTTCGCTGTCACATTAAATTTTTCCAGATAAAGTGTATTCTGACCTACATTGATGTAGTTCGTTCCTATGTACATACTTCCGCCTACGATGGATTTGTATCGACTGTTCCACGGTCTTAGATACGTCGTCCCCGTACTCGCCCACTTTAACCCGTTTGCAATCGCTCCTCCGGCGACAGTGCTGTTATTTGCACCGATATTATAAAAGTTGTAAATTCCCTGATAGCCCGCCACATTTCCGGAGACCGAGCTGCTCATCAGTGTCGCACTAAGAACGACCTCCTGCTTCACTCTAGCCGCCAGATGATACGGGCTCACCTGCGACTGTTCTGCAGCTGTCATAAAGGTCTTTGCATATTTTTCTGACACGCTTGTTCCCGCATCATTTGTATATGTATATTTCGTCTGGTACATCGGTGTATTTTTTAAAATAGTCTCTACACCGGATTGTATATGTACGGATTTTTGGTATTCCAGACTTTCAAACTGAAAAATTCCTCTGTCATCTAAAAAGTTTCTGGGATCCATGTAATACTTCACAGCCTTTTCCGAAGCAGTCACCCAGGTGCTCCCGTCATACGGAACATAAGTGTCCGTTTTCCAATCATAAGCCCCGCTCTCTGTAGACTTCCAATCATAGGATTTGCTATTGCTTAAAAGGTTTACCCCCACCTTGCTTTCATTCTTAATGACTGTGCTCCAGCTAAGTCCTGTCTTATACGGTACGAAGCTCCATAGCGGATATGTCTTATGGAGCGTGACCAAAGGAGTCACATAGCTTTCCGGAAAACCGGCGTTCTCCAGTCCCTTTTTAAACTCTGCATCCGTCACCGGCTTTGGAGTAGCTGTCGGCTTTGGTGTGGCTGTCGCTTTTGGTGTGGCTGTCGCTTTT
>JAFVAA010000937.1 GCA_017476305.1 Lachnospiraceae bacterium | reverse complement strand
TGCTACGGTGGAACCGATTAATACCACTGGATCATAACCTAATGTCGTCATATTGATGATAGCCATCTGAATCACAGCAATATGCATTCCGGTTGCAATCATAAACATCCATAACGCACCAACTAACGCTACAGCTACTGGTCCGGCAAATGAATAAACAAACGAAATAAACATGGTGATGATCTTACCAATCCAGTTTCCCACCGGAGCCAAAACACAAAGTTCCAACGGAACCATCACAATCAATGTTACGAACGGAACACCAATCACCTTAAGAGATTTTGGTATATATTTTTCTATAAATTTATATACATACTCTAAAGCCCACACTACTAAGAGTGGCGGCAGCACAGCCTGTGAATAATTATTTAACTGCATCGGAAAAATCCCATAAACACCAAAAGGCTTTCCTGTTTCTACAATCTGAATGATGTTTGGATCGATTAAAAGTACACTAAGCACAAGTGCCATCGGAATCGAAGTATTTCTTTTCTTTGCGGCACTCCACGCCACAAAGACCGGAAGAAAATAGAATCCTGCAGTTCCAATGATGTTCAGGGTCTGCATAAATGGTGAGTTTACATCCAAAATCTTTAAGAGATCCGGTCCCAACATAGAGTAGAACATCTTGAAAAATCCGGTGCCGAGCATGATAGGTAGAACCGGTGCCACAGAACCGGAAATGTAGCTCAAAATGGCACTTGGAATTTTCTTTATTTCCAGTTTTCCCTTTTCCTGATCCGGTTCTTCCTCCACAGCAGCAGCCTCACGTATATCTATGATTTTACAAAACTCTGTATAAACTTCTCCCACAGTGGGACCAATGATGATCTGGAACTGTCCTCCGGAGAACTGTGCACCCAAAACTCCTTTGATTCCTTTCACTGCATTTAGCTCAACCTTACTATCCTCTTTTAATGTCAGCCTGAGTCTCGTCATACAGTGCAGTGCACCGGTAATATTTTCTTTCCCGCCCACTTTTTCTATAATCTGTTCACAAAGTTCTGTATACTTAGAGACAGTAATTCCCCTTTCTGTCCCGCCTTCTTCCTTTTTTTCAGGAGATTCCGAAAGGACAGATTGAAATACCATTTCCCCTCTTTTCACATGACCGGGTTCCATCGGGGTAAAATTCCTGCCACCATCTTCTGTAATGATAAGCATCGTACTCATATCATATTTTCGGGAGAGAAGCGATAAATCTACTTCCACGATTGGTTCTCCTGCTAAAACTTCATCCCCCTCTTTTTTGCCGAGCAAATGAAAGCCTTCCCCATTTGCCTCTACGGTATTTACCCCACAGTGTACTAAAAGCTCTGCCCCTGTTTTCATCGTGATTCCATAAGCATGACCGGTCGGAAATACGACGCTTAACGTACCGTTTGCCGGTGCACATAATATGACCTTTTCTCCAGTATACCGAAACGCCACGCTTTCTCCCAGCATCTTCTGTGAAAAAGTATCATCCGGCACCTTACTAACATCAATCAACTCTCCGTCTGCTAAAGCGACGATTTCATCATCAGGCACCTTGACAGCAGATAAATCCTTCCCACCCGTTTGCCGCTGATTTTCATTTTTAGTTTCCATATCCATGACCTTCCTTTCTTTTTCACCTTTTTATACATAAAGGTTAGTTATCCCGGCATAAAAAATATGCACACTCCTCATCATTACATTGCTTCGCATATTCATTTCTGATGTCTAAATGAAACACATGACCTAACCGTTCCTTTGATGCTTTATAATAACGTGCTGTAAATGCCACATTTTTTTCCAGCATTTTCAACAGCACATCCGGTAACTGATATTTCAAAAAATCCTCCTCTGCCGTCATCAGAAATGTCTGAGGAAATTTGTCCGTAATCCATTCCGGCACATTGACAAATGGGAGTTCTTCCGCACTTCCCTTATGTTCCAGATAGTCTGACATTAAGTCCGTAGAAAACTTATCTTCTGGTCTTTCAGAAACCTGAATCTTAAACACCGCACAGTTTAGTGCAATGGCCGCAGGTATAAAACCTGCCGGCGGAGAAAATGAAAAATGTTTTCTATACTCCGGATTTGCACACATTGCACAAAAAAGTGCCAAGGTATGCCCTCCTGCAGAATCCCCTGCCGCAAAAATCCGTTCCGGATCAAATCCATATTTCTCCGCATGTGCTAAAACCCATGAAAAAACCATGCAAGTATCCTCTAGTGCTGCCGGAAATTTATGCTCCGGTGCCAAACGATAGGAAAAATTTACGACGGCAAATCCCCTTTCTGCCAGACTCATACAGTAATACTGATAATTCTCTTTGGTTCCATAAACCCAGCCACCACCATGTACGCTCACAATCACAGGAAGCTTTTCCCCACCAGCAGATTCTGGTCTATATACATCCAAAACCTGCCATGCCGGATCACTGCCATAAGCAATATCATCGATCCGTACCACAGACTCCGGTGTTTTTAATCCTTCATCCCTTTTTCTGTCCGTATCTCCAAAATTCTTTCGTATACTTTCACTGATTTCAGACATCCCTTCTCCCTCCCTTTCAAACGAATCTTATCCTCTCAAGCAAAGTATCCACTCCATCCCCCATAAACGATAGCTCAACCTCTCATATAAGCCCCCATATCACTCTACCTGGTCGAAACACGCTCTACCAGAGAAACCTCTATCCTGTTTTCCATATGGATTTTCTCTTTCCCCTCCATCATTTCCGCCAGTACTTCACAGGCTCTTGAAGCTAACTCTTCCGGTTTCCGGTCCAGTGTAGTAAGGGCCGGTGAAGTAAGGGCTGCATAAGGAGAGTTGTCAAAACTAAGAAGCCTGATATCCTCTTGAACAAAATATTCAATCCTTTGCAATGCGTGGGCTGCACCAAAGGCTGCCCTGTCACTGCTGGTAATAATCGCATCTACTGGCATCCCGCCTTTTATAGCTCCGACTACAAGTTCCCCTGTTTCTGCCTCGGATGATTTTTTTCCGTTCCTGTATAGCACATACCTTTCATCATAAGGAATACCCTCTTTTTTCAAAGCCCGCCTGTAGCCTTCCACCCTTAGATTATCCTGTCCCTGTGCTATATACCCCGGGAGCAGGAGAATATTTTTAGAACCTTTTTTCAGCAGGTACCTGGTGGCAAGTTCCATCGCACCGGCATCATCATTTCCCACCCATGGAACAGGTCTCTTTGATTTTGGAATCCTGTCAATCCACACAAGCGGAAACCCTTCTGAAAAAATATCATCCGGAAATTCTGCCAGACCGCTCACGCTGATCATCCCACTTGCACCAAGCTCCGCAAACATTTTCATATACCTGATTTCATTTTCTGCATCATTCGCACTATTTACAATCAAAGTGCCTATATTCTTAAGCACCATCTCACGTTCCACATAATATGCCAGACTGGAGAAAAAAGAATTATCCAATGTCGGTACAATCATGCCAATCCATTTTTCTTTTTCATACATCTATTTCTACCTCCCCTTAGAAACTATTAATAATTAACTTTTCACTTTGTCGCTTGCAGTACTTACGCATATGGTACTGCGGGCGACAAAGTGTTAAAAGTAA
The DNA here is from genome assembly GCA_017476305.1 of Lachnospiraceae bacterium. GTDB lineage: Bacteria > Bacillota > Clostridia > Lachnospirales > Lachnospiraceae > Butyribacter. The sequence continues at coordinate 3,499 of JAFVAA010000937.1, read as the reverse complement.
TTAATTAACCATTCCTTAGTGCCCGCATCATGTCTGCATACGATTCGCCCTTTTTAAACAGACCGCTGGTTCCTAAAATAAATCCGTCTGCTCCCATTTCCGACATATCCTCTACGACCTGCGGAGTACAATGTCCATCAATCATCAGCTTATAGCCATACTCTTTTTTTAACTCTACAAGCTGCCTGATTTTTTTGGCAGTAAAATCAATGAAACTCTGTCCGGCAAATCCCGGATTTACTGTCATCACCATCACATAATCGCACAAATTTAAGATTTCTGTAATGCTCGCAACACTAGTATCCGGATTTACGGCAATCCCGGCATCCACACCCCGTTCCTTTATGTGTGCAAGTGCTTTTACCACATAGCGTTCGGATTCCGGGTGAATATAAATGATGTCTGCTCCGGCATCTATGAACCAATCTACCTTATTTCCCGGATTTTCAATCATCAAATGACAATCCACCTTTTTATCTGTATACCGTCGTATCGTCTGTATATCCATCACACCCATTGTAAAGTTTGGAACAAAATTTCCATCCATGATATCGCAATGAAAAATATCTGCTCCGGCATCATCCAATGCCCTGACTTCATCTGCAAGATGTCCATAATTCGCACACATCATAGACGGACATAATAATCTTTCCATTTCACTTTCCCCCTTTGCCACGTTTCACACCTTCGTGCCTGCAAATTTTCACATACTGATATGTAAAGTATAATCTAGGTGTATCTATTCAGGCTTGACTGAATAACCACATCTCCGCCTATCTTTGCTCCGCAATCCCATCGTAGTACCTCTTTTTCCTTCGATACATGGCAACATCTGCCTCTTTAATCGCTAACTCAATATTTTCAGAAGACTCGCACCAAAAAGTTCCTACTGAAACCGATATATCATTTGCTGTCCGCAGTCTGTTAATCAACTGCTCTTTCCTGTTCAAAAAGCTTTCTTCCGGAATTTGCGGCATAATGACCACAAATTCATCTCCACCGATCCGATAAATCTCTTTTCTAAAGAAATCTTCCTTTAAGATATCTCCCATTCGCTTAATTGCTTTATCTCCTGCCTCATGGCCATAGATGTCATTAATCTTTTTTAAGCCGTTCAAATCTGCATAGATAACACCCACAGGCTGCTTTTTCCTTTTTAATTCTGCCACCATTGCACTATATGCATTTCTGTTATATACATTTGTTAAAAGGTCTGTATTACTTAAAAGTTCCAGTCTGTTCATTAAATTTCTGTTTGCCATCTCAGAAGACAGAAAAAATGCTACAGTTTCCATCAATTCCCTAATGTCATAGACCTGATTATTGTTAAAATTATCACAGGTCAGATTTCCAAATATTTGATTATCATAATACAGAGAAACAGAAATCATGTTCCGCAGTTTTCGTTTGCTCATTTCCTGATATGTATCCGGCTCCTCTTCCATCAAAAATCCAATATCTTCCATGATTAATGGAACTCCCGGATTTTTCTTTACATATTCTCCAAACCCCCTGATAACCTTCGGCGGAAGTTCCTTAAATATCTCCCTGGCAGAAGCAGCCCCCGTATTTGTCCATTCATAGGAAATAGTGTTTCCAAAATCTCCATTGTTCACGATGTATAGACGCTCCGGCTGGATAGAGTTTGCCAATTCCTTTAAAACATCAGTAATGGCACAATCAAAATCACCTGGTCTTCGCATGATACGGGCACATTTAATGACCACCTCTGCTGTATTCCATGCTCTTTTTATAATTCTTTCCTGTTCCTTCTCCATGTCATCCCCTCACTTTCTAAACTTATTATATTTTCTTTTTTTCTTCTAAACAATGTCCGAAACAAGTATCTTGAATTGACGTTTTTTCAGATTTTTTTTTATTTACCCACTCCCAAAACCTTGTGTACAATTTTTGCCAGATTCGTAAAACGCATTGCGTTTTACACTGGCAAGGGAGAAGTCCCTTGAACCCCGATATACCGGCAAGCCGGAAATATTCCGCCACATCCCCGGCTCTGAACGCAAAAAAAGTGCCGCCAGCCTCCACCGGACCTCCCGTCCGTTAGAAACTGATAGCACCTTTTCTGCTTTCCAGCCGTATGATGTTATAGGAATGATATAGGAGTGTTATAGTAATCTGCCCATTCTGTTATAGGAGTGATATAGGAATGATATAGGAATTACATGCCCCCGCTCAGCTCCATGCCCTAAAGTGTTATAGGAATGATTGTGCTATGAGCATAGCACCCTTTTCTAATATGTATTTCGAGTACTTTCAAAGTAAACACCCATATCAGCCTTTGCTGATAGCACCATGAATGAAAGAGTGTTTACTTTTCAGGCATCGTTTGTATATTGCAGTTGAAAAAAACCAAACAAAAGTGATATAATCTACCAGAGAAAGTGGGGTGATATAACATGCCAGGCATCAATCATAACACAGTAGAAGGTAAAATCAATTACGACATTTGCAAAAATCAGGCAAAGATTTACGAACTGGCTGCTGAAAAAAGCTTCATGATGGACAAAGTCATAGAACTCATAGACTGCTACCCCGGTCTGCACACTGTGGATGAAGAATATGCCACGGATATAATATGTGAGAAACACAGATTGCAAAAAATGTAAACATTAAATATAGGAGAATATTAAAATGAGCATCATGAAATTCAATGATAACAAAAAACTCTATCATGGCTCAAAAGGTGGGATTATAGGAAAAATAAAAACAGTTTAGGAGTTCATATGAGAAAAAGAATTTACGAAATTATTGAAGTGGCTGGGGAAGATGACGTATTAAGCAGGATTTATGATGTGTTTATGATTCTTGTGATCATGGCAAGCCTGATTCCGCTGGCGTTTAAGCACATTACACCAATGTTTTTGTGGATGGACAGGGTTTCGACCGCTATTTTCATTCTGGATTATATTCTTCGTTTGGTGACAGCGGACTATAAAATGGGAGAAAAAAATGCCATTGCTTTTTTCAAATACCCATTTACCCCGATGGCACTGATTGACCTGCTCAGCATCCTTCCATCGCTAAGTATACTGAGCAATGGATTTAAAATCACAAAGGTGATTCGTCTGATGCGCGCGTTTCGTGTGCTTCGGGTTCTGAAGGTCGTAAGGTATTCGAAAAATATCCTGCTGCTTTTGAAGGTCTTTAAAAAGCAAAAGGATGCCCTCATGGTCGTATTTGGCCTGGTGGTAGTGTATGTCCTGATTTCCGCTCTGGTGGTCTTCAATGTTGAGACAGACACCTTCGACAGCTTCTTCGATGCTGTGTACTGGGCGACCATCTCTCTCACTACCGTAGGATATGGTGACATTTATCCGGTATCGACGGCGGGACAGATTATTACCATGATTTCCTCCCTCATCGGCGTAGCAGTCATCGCCCTGCCTGCCAGTATCATTACTGCGGGTTATTTAGAGGAGGTAAACGGGGAGAAGGATTAAAGCATTTCCAATTCTTTTTTCCACAGCTCCACCGAAGC
>JAFVAA010000936.1 GCA_017476305.1 Lachnospiraceae bacterium | reverse complement strand
CCCGGCATTGTGGAAAGTGCCATGAAGTGGGGATAAGCAAAAGGAGGCGGACAGGATGATGGGAATGGCATTGATGGCAGCAGGTAAATTTATGCTGAAACTGATAAAGACAATTTTATGGATCATATTGCAGTTATTGAGGTTCGGTCTGGAGATCGTAAAGATACTTCTCCTTTTTACCGGTAATGTGCTGAAACTGTTCCTTATCGTCCTGCACGCTGGAAATTCTTGAGGACAGGAGGGATGGACAGTGAATGACCTGGAAAGGATTTTCGGCAGGTTTGATGACCTGAGTGATTTTGCGGGTTTTGGAGCCAGAAGGGAATACGAGACGGATAGGCGGGAAATGATCCGGGAGAAAGTAGGAAAGGGCGACCTGATGGACCTGATCATGGAGTACCAGCTTTTTTCTACGGATGCGGCATTTCTTGACGGGTTCCGGTACGGGATGAAATTTCTGATTGAGAACATCTTGTAAGACGGTATCCATGATTGTCATGGATCAGCAGGAGAGGAGGCAAAGGAAAATGGACAGTCTGGAAAGGATTTTTGAAAAGTTCGAGGATGTGAACGAATTTGCGGGCTTTGCACCGAAAAAGGAATACCGGGCAGACACAAAGGAAGAAATCAGGGAAAAAGTCGGAAGTGGGGATACTATGGACCTGATCCTTTATTATCAGCATTGTTCGACAAAGGAGGCATTTCTTGACGGGTTCCGGTTCGGGATGAAGTTCCTGATTGAGAATATTTTGTATGACGGCAGAAAGAAAGATACATAAAAAAATAGGAAAGGAAACGGATCTATGAAAGAGTTTGAAAAGGATTATGCGGAGTTTGAGGAGATCAAAAAGATGTTTGACAGTGCAGGAGACGGGCAGGAAAAGGATGTGGCAAGGCTGCATTACAAATAGTGGTCGGAGGGGATCACTGCCAAAGGTCAGGATTATGCTACATTCTTCCAGTTCTATAAGGATGCAAGGGAGGACGGCAACGAGTATATTGACCTGCACGACACCCTTCGGGATGAAATGATCGAGGGGCTGGTCGCAAGTTTCCGGAAATACGGGGTGCAGAAGTTCACATTTTCTTCCACCTGTTCCAGTGCGGTAAAGACGGCATGGCTCTTTACCCGGTGCGGATGCAGGGCTGAGGGGATGATGGAAGTAAACAGCAGCTACACAAAACCGTTATCAAGCGAGCGGGAGAAGATACCGGCGTTTGTGTTCCGTATCATATGACAAAGGCGGAAACGCAGAGGATGAAGAAAGAGAGGTTTGAGGGATCATGGATAATTTACAGAGGATTTATGAGAGGTTTGACGATATTAACGATTTTGCCGGATACAAGCCGGAAAAGATATATGGATGGGAATACTTGCAGAAGTTTGACGAGCTTGGGGTGGACGACAATTTAATGGATCTGATCAATGCGTTCCAGAGCGATTCCACCGAGGCGGCATATCTTGATGGCGTGAGGTTCGGCATGAGGTTCTTCATGGAATGTGTGATGAATCGGTGAGTGGCAAAAAAACAGTTAAGAAAGGAGTTAGTCGGGATGTTGAGGATCAAAGATTTCAACCCAAAAAGGGAATTCGGCGAGAACACCATATCTTTTGTAGTGGACCATGTACCGGAACGGTATTTAGCGGAGGCGGTAAAAGTGGATGGTCCGCAGTACCAGCGGGACGGGTTCAAATTATGGCTGAAGTTTGAGAAAAAGGAAAACGGTTTTAAGATATACAGGGATCCGGATGCCATGCATTTAGTCTATACGGCACGGAATGGTGAGGATGTGCTTTGGATGAATTACCAGATGACTGAGAGGGAACTTGGCATTGCGGTACGGATGGGAAGATATGTGCTGAATGAACTGGAGAAACCGCAGGGGGAGCAGGCACTTAGCTGTCAGGACATATCAAGGCAGGAAGAACGGTACAGCCGTCCGAAAGGAAAAATGCTGAAAGCCGTAATGGTGGAGCATATTGACGATATGGACGACGTGCAGATCATTTCCCTGACGGTCGGTAATGTTCAGGAGCGATTCATTTGTGAGGCAAAATCCATAGATGGCGATAATTATATTGATGATGGCTTTGGCTTGTGGATAAACCACGACAAAGAGACGGATGAATATTATGTAGTAACAGATGGCAGTGATTCACAGCTATATTATGTGGACAATCTTGGCGATAAACATTGGATGCAATATCTTTTAGCGGAGCAGGAGGAAAAGGAGATCACAGACCTCTGCCGGAGCATTATCCGGTCTATGGAAAAAAGGACAGGTGGATTTGTGAAAAAAGAGGAAGTAAAGGGAAGATAATGAGCCGGAAATGATCCGGCAGGAAAGGGGGTGGCAGGAATGGACAGAAAAATCAGGTTCTGGCTGTATTATACCAGGTATCAGAAAATGCTGATCGATTACTGGAAAAAGAAAGCGGAAGATAAGCCTGCTTATGGCAGGACAACAAAATAAGGGAAGTCCGGGTTTGCGACAACCGGCTTATGGGCAAGGGATACGCTGTGACAGGTGTATCCCTTTTTTTCTGCACATCTGCCGGGGATCCTTCCCGGCGGTGCAGCGGGAGGGGACAAAGGATAGGATCTTTTCTTATCCGTCGCACAGGT
>JAFVAA010000935.1 GCA_017476305.1 Lachnospiraceae bacterium | reverse complement strand
CTTCTTTACGATTTTTACAGTGAGGATTTATCGGAGAAAGTGAGGACTTCGCTGAAAGCAAGAAAGGCAAAAGGGAAATTCATTGCCTGTTATGCTCCGTATGGATATAAAAAGAGCAAAGAGGATAAGAATAAACTGGCGATAGATGGGGAGGCCGCGGAGATTGTGCGGAGGATTTTTAGGGAATATCTGGATGGTGTGAGCATGTTCCAGATAGCAAAAAGTCTGAATGAGGATGGTGTTCTTGTACGGTCGGATTATACAAGGGAACAGGGAATAAACTTCTCAATCCGACAGGCAAATGACAGACCGGTCTGGAATACAGCTTCCGTCAGCAGCATCTTACATAACCGGATGTATGCGGGTGATCTGGTATATGGGAAATACAAAAATGAGGTCATTGCCGGACATTCTAAGAAAGTGAGGGAGGAAGAAGTACAGGTCGTGGAGAATACCCACCCGGCTATCATTGGCAGAGAGGATTTTGAAATGGTGAAGAAGAAACTGGAGCGGAATGTAAAGTCCGGCAAGGCAACCTGGGGACAGAAAAGGGTGCATGAACGCCACGCATTGACAGGCAAAGTGATCTGTGGAAACTGCGGTCATGCCATGAGCCATTCTTATGCCGGCAGACCAAAATATCTGTGCAGACAGAGAAATTTCTCCGGGAATATGGCTGAATATGCGGATTGCGTGAAGTCGGTTCGGGACGAGGATTTGGAGGAGGTTATCCTTACGATGCTGCAGATGGAGGCGGATCTGTCTCTGGATTATGAGAAGATCCGGAAAGCCGAACAGCAGAAGAATGAGGAAAAGGCAAAGAAAGCAGAGAAACATCTGCGTGAGATGATGGCAACAAAGGAGAAACTTCTGAATGATACAAGAGAGGCTTATGAGAGCTATAAAATGGGAATGACGGATAAGGAGACTTATCTGGTGCAGAAATCGTCTTATGAGTCGATGTTAAAAAAGCTGTCAGACAGTATCAGTAAGCAGGAGCAGGCGGTGGATGTGCTTCGGTCAGAACAGGCAGAATATGAGAAGAAAGGAATACAGTTCGGAGAGGAGGGAGTGAAATTTGAAAAGTTGACAAAAGAAATGGTGGATGCTTTCGTTAAAGAGGTCAGAGTGTATGCAAAGGACCAGATTGAGATTGTGTGGAATTTTCAGAAAATTAAGTATTGAAAATACCACAATATCATTGTAAAAAGAATGATATTGTGATAAAATCAAAAAAACGATGTTAGGGTGATTAGAATGAAACATTATGAGAAGATGTTGGAATTAGGTTGCTTTTCGATTCGTGATGTAGAAAAGTTGACTGGTTCCAGGGCGGCTGCTACATCGATTTTATATGATTATCAGAAAAAAGGATATATTGAGCGGGTAAAGCATGACAGATATGTTGCAATCAGTCTGGAAACGAAGCAGCCTGTCTTTTCGCGTTACCAAATTGGCATGAATCTGTTTCCGGGTGCGTTTATATCTCATCATAGTGCTTTTGAGGTATATGGATATGCTAATCAGGTGTTTTACGAGGTATATGTGACCTGTGAGAGCCGTTTCTCGGATTTTGATTATGATGGTGTATATTATCACAGGATGGCACCTAAGAATGGAATGGACGTCAGAGAGGTATATGGAGTGCGTGTTTCAGGAGTAGAGCAGACCGTAGTTGATGTGCTCAATAATTTTGAAAAAAATACGGGCTTGGAGGAAACATTACGTTGCATGGAGCTGATTCCATCTTTGAACGAAAAAAAACTATTGGATGCGCTGGAAGTCTATCAAAATGGTTTTTTGTATCAGAAAGCAGGATTCATACTGGAACAGATGAATGATATATTTTTGTTGCCGGACTCTTTTTTTGGTGAGTGCCGGAAACATATATCCGGGAGCAGAAGATACCTGTTGAAACAGAAAGGGAATGAGATGGTGTATCATGGACGGTGGCGGCTCTATGCCCCGGACAATGTGAAAGAACTGACAGAAAAAGGGGTGGATGGAGATGCAGTATGATAAGAAATTTTTAGGAAAACAGGCAAAAGAGAAAGGGTTTGTCCGTGATACATTCGAAAAAGTATGCAGGCTGGCTGACATACTAAAATTTTTTGAGGAAGATGATCTGCTGTCAAAGTATCTTTTGCTGAAAGGTGGAACTGCCATTAATCTAGTCTTTTTGGAACTGCCAAGATTATCCGTTGATATTGACCTTGATTTTTCAAAGAATCTGGAAAAAGCTGAAATGGAGGATATAAAGGAAAAAATCAATGGACGGATAAAAAGATATATAGAGGCAAATGGTTATGAATTATCTGAAAAGACAAAGCATCATTTTGCATTAGATTCTTTTGTATGCAGTTATTACAATGCTGGAGGGAACAAAGATAACCTGAAAATAGAAATCAACTATATGAATCGGTGTCATATACTAGAGCCGGTAATGAAGAAGGCATATACACCATGGCGGGATGATGAAATCATGGTGGCATGTGTCGCACCTGTTGAAATATATGCCTCAAAGACGGTAGCCCTGTTTAACCGTACTGCACCAAGAGATTTGTATGATATTTATAATATGATTAAATTCCGCATGATAAGTGACGACAACCGGGATATGTATAGAAAATGTGTTGTGTTCTATAGTGCAATAGGTGCAGAAAATGTTCCTGATGAATTTTCGTTTGAATGTATTTCGGGAGTTTCCACACAGCAGATTAGAACGATATTAAGACCTGTTCTTTGCAATGGAGAAAAAATTGATTTGCAAACTGTCAGGCAGGAGGTGGTGGAGTTCCTTTCGAAAGTGTTGGTTATGGAAGAAAATGAGAGAGGTTTTTGGAAGTGTTTTAGGGAAAAGGAGTACAGACCGGAATATTTGCTGGGGATGGTAAATGAGTGTGAAAGGGTGAGGGAGCACCCGATGGCAAGGTGGAAGTGCAGAATATTAGACAGTTAAGAATTTATTGTGACAAAGTGTGATTGTATAATTGAAGCATTCAAAGCAAAAGTGGAGTATTATGGTAAAATATCATAATAGTGTGCAGAGATATCGGGTTTTATGGAGGTACTGCTTAATATGGCTAACAGAATTTTCGATAAAAAGAATGTAATAATACTGAAAGTTAACGAAGATGATTTGAATACCTTTTTAGTTGATATGGATATTGATGATGAAGGAAATCCCAAATATTGCTTAGATGATTTTACTAAAGCCATATGCAATACAATTCCAGAATATGTTTTTGCACAATATGAAGATTCCGATATTCCTCAAAATGACATTGTTGAAAAGTTAAGAGAAGCGGCTTATTGTATTTATAAAATCAAAGATTTTCAATTAATGAAACAGTGGTGTGTGGATCAAGATATTAATGCATATAACGAATTAAAAAGGTCTAGTACAGCAAAAAGAGGAGAATTTGGTGAGTTGTTGTTGCATTTGATATTAAGGGAATTTAAGCATACAATACCATTAATTTCTAAAGTTTATTTCAAAGATAGTGCCAGTGTGCCCGCACATGGATTTGATGCGGTACATGTTTCCGCAAATGAAAAAATTTTATGGCTTGGTGAAAGTAAGCTCTATTATGATAGTAAAGAGGGGATAAAGGCATTAGTGAAAGATTTGAATGAACATATTAATACAGACTATTTAAATGATCAGTTTGTAATAATTAAAAAGAATCTGGATAATAATTCTATACCTGGCAGAGCAGAATGGATTGATACGATAACGAATTGTACAAAACTAAGCGACAAACTTAGTATTATAAACATTCCAATGCTTTGTACTTATACACATGACATTTACAAAAAGTTTTCTGATATGAATGATCCTAATGCAATAGCCTACCATGAATTAAATATCAGAGAGTTAAAAGAGTATTTTGATAAACAGAATAAAATGCCACTAAAAGACAGAGTTAATATTATACTTATGCTATTTCCTGTAAATGATAAAAATGAATTAGTTATTAATTTGCATAAACGTCTTTGGCATATGCAGAATATTTGAGGTGAAATATGGACAAGACAACAGAGATTATATTAGAAATTGAAAATGTAAAAAGACTTTCTTTTGAACAGAGTTTTAAAATTGTTTCATATTGCACAAAATTGTTGTCGCAACATTTAGCGGAATCAGAATTATCTGCGAGAAAGATAGTAATACATGTTCTGAATAATTGGGGAAAAGTTGATAAAAATATATATGAAGTATGGGCAGATTTGATTGAAACATTAGGATTTTATCCGTATATTCAAAAAAATAGTTCTGATTTGAAAATTATGTCTTTTGCGGACGATGTGCGAATGAGCTATTTTCAGTCAGATTTTTTAGAAAATACATATCTACATAAAGAGCAAAAGAAAATTTCTAATTATCTTTTGTCAGGAAAAAATATAATTGCTAGTGCACCAACAAGCTTTGGAAAAAGTTTGCTTATAGAAGAAATCGTAGCTTCAAAAAAATATAAAAACTTAGTTATCATACAGCCAACATTAGCATTGTTAGATGAAACTCGATTAAAATTGAAGAAATATACCGATGATTACAAAATTATAGTGAGAACTTCGCAACCATATTCTGAAAACAAGAGAAATCTGTTCCTGTTAACAGCGGAAAGGGTAATAGAGTATGAGCCTCTACCTCAAATAGATTTTCTTATTATAGATGAATTCTACAAATTGAGCCTTAGAAGAAAAGATGATCGTGCAGATACCTTAAACAATGCGTTTTTGAAGGTGGTAAATAAATTTCATCCTAGATTTTACTTCTTAGGACCCAATATTGATGGAATAACAGATGGATTTGCAGAAAAATATGATGCAATATTTTATAAGTCAGATTTTTCTTTAGTAGATTGCAATGTAATAGATAAAAGTAATTTAATTAATTGGAGTAACAGCGATAAACAGATTGATAAGGAAAAAATTACAATTTTATGTGAACTATTAGATGAGCTGGGGAACGAACAAACCATTATTTATTGTTCAACTCCTGCACGAGCAAGGCGTATGTCCAAGGTATATTTAGAATATTTGCAAAGAATAGGACGAGAAAAGAATAATCAACTCCCATTAGTAGAATGGATTAATAAAAATATTTCGCCGGAATGGAGTTTAGCTAAGGAATTACAATACGGTGTAGCGATTCATGATGGCTCTTTACAAAAGCATATAGGAGCTTCAATTATTAAGTATTTTAATGAGGGACGGTTGAACTGTATTTTTTGTACCTCTACGATAATTGAAGGTGTTAATACTAGTGCTAAAAATGTGATTTTGTTCGATGAAAAAAAGGGAGGAAATGAAATAGATTTTTTTGACTACAGTAATATTAAAGGTCGTTCTGGAAGGATGATGGAACATTATGTGGGAAGAATATTTAATTTTTGTCACGTTCCGGTGAAGAAGTCTATTGTAATAGATATTCTATTTTATGAACAAGATCCAAAAATATTGACAGATGAAATCCTCATTAACATAAAAAAGAATGATGTAAAGCAAGAGGTCAGAAATCGTTATGATCAGATTAATACACTTCCCGCTGATTTATTAAGTGTTATTAAACAAAATGGCATTTCTGTAAATGGACAAATAAGGATTTATAACAAATTAATTATTGATTTGAAATCAAAAAGTGTATTACAAAATATTCAGTGGAGCCAATTACCTACATGGAATCAAATGTATTATGTTTTAGAACTGGCAGAAAATAATCTATTTAACTTTGACAGCAAAAGGGGAGTGTTTTCAGTAAAGCAGCTTGCAAGATATTTGAATATATATAGGACGAAAAAGAATATTATTGACATTGTTAATGATATTTATAATAGTAAAGTTGCGAATGTAAAGATTTTGACAGATGAGAGAAAAGCAAAATATTATGATGAAGCTGTAGAAACAGCATTTCATATCTACAGACGTTGGTTCCAATTTACTGTGCCAAAGGCGTTTAGAGTTGTAGATAGTATCCAACGTCTGATATGTGAAAAGAGAAACATTAAACCAGGGTCTTATAGCTTTTTCGTACAACAATTGGAAAATGATTTTATACGTGAGAATTTATCGATTCTGGTCGAATTTGGGATACCAAGTAACGCTGTGAGAAAATTGGAAAATGTAATTCCGGCTAATCTGTCAGAGGATGAAGTCATTGATTTTATTAAGAAAAATCGTAGCAATATTAAAAAAATTTGTTGCCATATGAAAGTGAGCGGTTAGAACAGTGTATATAGAAATAAGTATCTGAACTTTTCATAAAGGTTACACCAAACCCACAATCTATAGGGGTGTTGTGTTATTGGTCATAGCACCCTTTTCTAAAAGAGGTGCAAAACGAACCTTTGGTGCTTTAGCACTAATCTATCCAACATACCTTTGGTATATTTCATACCGAAGGTATGTTATCAATCTCTAATTCAGAATAAAAATCACAATTTAGGTGTCACATACTTGACACGAGCGGGTGCAGGCAAGACTTTCTACGAAGTGAAGCCGAACCTAATGCAGATGAACACTTCTTTTATCACGACTGATCCAAAGGGGGGTGCGGGACGTTCCGTAGTGAAAAGCTATGGCACAGTGACCGCTGGATTTCAAAACTTAACATTTG
>JAFVAA010000934.1 GCA_017476305.1 Lachnospiraceae bacterium | reverse complement strand
GGAATTGTCAGACGAATAGATGATTTGGGGAGAGTGGTCGTACCGAAGGAAATACGACGTACTCTTCGCATCCGGGAGGGAGATTCTTTAGAAATTTACACAGACAGGGAAGGGGAGATCATATTAAAGAAGTATTCTCCGATGGCAGAGATGAAAGAGCTTGCGAAGCAGTATGTCGATACTCTGGCGCCGAATGCAGGCGGCGTAGTAGCGGTGACAGACAGGGATCATGTCATTGCGGTATCCTCCGGCGGGAAGAAGGAACTGTTCCAAAAGCCGATCAGTAAGGAACTAGAGCAGACCATGACAGACAGGAATAAAGTGACAGCAACGCAGGACTCCGGAAAATATGTTTCTGTAACAGAGGAAAAGAACAAGTACTCCTGTGAGATCATATATCCGATCATTGCGGCAGGGGATGTGATTGGGAGTGTGGTTCTTTTAAGCCGGAATGAGGAAAAGCAGTTCGGTACCACAGAGGAGGCATTGGTCGCATTTTCTGCGAATTTCTTTGGAAAGCAGATGGAGGACTAGAATTTGGAAAGATATTTTGGCAAACATTTTGGCAAAAATTCCTAAAAAAAGGATTGACAGAAAGCCCCGCTTTGTTATAATTTTACAAGGAGGGGCATTTTTTTACTTTTCTCTTTGCCTGTGGATCAGAAAGTAAAGAGTGCCTGAAAAGGAAAAGGTGGAGGTAATTATGAATACAAGAATAGAAGCTTGGAGAAACCTGGGGTGTGATATTGAAGATGCGATGACGCGCTTCCTGGATGATGAGGAATTTTATTTAGAGTGTTTTGATTCTGTGATCCATGATCCTAAGTTCGATGAATTGCAAGGTATCATAGAGACGGAAAATGTTTCTGCTGCCTTTGAATGTGCACATACATTAAAGGGACTTGTTGCGAATATTGGCCTGGTTTCCTTAAATAGTATCATGATAGAGATTGTAGAAAAGCTGCGTGCGGGCTCCCTGGACGGACTGTTGGAAAAATGTGAACTGCTTTCTGAAGAGAGAAAAAAATACCTGGTCGTCTGAACAGCATTGCGGAGCAGTGATATGGAAGCTGCCGGCAAGTGCAATATTTGGACATATTAGGCAAAAAATAGCTTCTTTTATGGTTTTTATACGCAAATAGTACTAAAACGGTGAAAAAATGTAAAGAATCGCCGAAAATGCTTGACAAATGGAAAAAGTAAGGGTATAAATAGACTTGTAGGTTTTTTACGGAAATTTTTTTAAGGAGGATTTATCCATGAACAAAACAGAATTAGTTGCTGCGATTGCAGAGAAGACAAACCAGTCTAAGAAAGACACAGAGAAGGCTTTAAAGGCTTTTATCGATGTTGTTACTGAGGAGTTACAGAAAGGTGAGAAGATTCAGTTAGTAGGCTTTGGTACGTTCGAAGTGATCGAGAGAGCAGCTAGGGAGGGAAGAAACCCATTAACTGGAGACAAAATGCAGATTAAGGCTTCTAAGGCACCTAAGTTTAAAGCGGGCAAGGCTTTAAAGGATGCTGTAAACGAATAGTAAATTTGTATAAAAGCATAATTAAGTGAGAGGTTATTCTGTGTGGAGTGACCTCTCCTTTTGTTTTCTGTCATCAAGGCACCGAAGATGGCAGCGTTTTCCATGCGGTATAGCAGTATTTATAAATGGAGGTGAAAGGATGCGTTTGGACAAGTATTTAAAGGTATCAAGACTGATCAAGAGAAGACCGGTAGCGAATGAAGCATGTGATGCCGGAAGAATTCAGGTGAATGGAAAGACAGCCAAGGCTTCCCTGAATGTAAAAGTGGGAGATATCATTGAAATTACGTTTGGGGATAAGGTGGTAAAGGTAGAGGTATTAAGCACGGAAGAAACCTATAAAAAGGACGAGGCAAAGGAACTCTACAGGGTGCTTTAGGGACAACTGTAATTTATGAACGATACTTCCTTAGGCATATTTCCCATCTTGTCTTCATATAGTTTACAAAGGGACGGTTCTGTCGTATCTTTGTTCCGTATGAATCGTTTCTGACAGGAGCGTTACGATAAAATCGGGATACGTTAGAAAAACGAGGATGGGAGGCTTTGGATGGAGGATAGAGTTTATGAGGAAAAAAGAAAAGCAGGTGTGCATAAGGTATATTTAAATGCCAGGAAATCAGCCGTATTATCCGGTGTCAGGGATGTATTGTCCTTTGATGCGAAGGAGGTCTATTTGGAAACAGAGCAGGGGATTCTTTTGATCCGGGGGGATGAACTGCATGTCAACAGGTTGTCTTTAGAAAAAGGGGAAGTGGATATTGATGGCAGGGTTGACAGCTTTGCGTATTCTGACCAGGAAGCCGCCGCAAAAAAGGCGACCGGCTTTTTAAAGAGGTTTCTTCAGTGAGCGTGGAAATCATGAACCAGCTTCGTTTTCTCCTGCTTTCCCTGTGCCTGGGGATGGGGATTATGGCAGGATACGATGTGCTGCGTCTGTTTCGGTGGCTGATTCCTCATGGCAGCCTGTGGATATGGCTGGAGGATCTTCTGTTTTGGTGTTTTGCCGCGTTTCCAAGCTTTCTTATCTTTTTTTTGTTTAATCAGGGCATTATCCGGTGGTATGGTGTCGTTTCTGTAATAGCAGGAGCACTTCTGTACGAGTTTGGGATCAGCAGAGTAGTCAGAAGGTGGGGGGATTCCTTTTTTCTGCCGAAAAAACAAAAACTATACAGAATGTTTGTCAGACAAAAGCAGAAATGGATGACAAAAAGAAAGAAACGTATGTTTTGTGCAGATTGTACGAAAAATATGAAAAAATCAAAAAAAGATTGAAAAACGGAAGGAAATCGTTTATAGTGTAATAACCGAGTGGCGAGCGGAAAAGCCCGTAAAATAAGGGCTTTCGGGACTTGGAAGGAGAAAAAAAGCACAAGATATGGTATTGGTAAAAATGACGAAACCAATATATTGTGATTAAGGAACAGCTGCCATTTATTTTATACAGGAAGTTGGTGATTTTTGCGTGCGAAGGCGTCGGAAGAAGATGAGCCCGGTAACGGTCATTGGCGCGATCGTGTTGACCGTGGCATTGTGTGGGACTTTTGGATATAAGCAGTATACGTTAGGAGTGCAGAAAGCAGAGTATGCAAATCAGATCAAAGATCTGCAAAAGCAGAAAAAAAAGCTGGAATTGGAAAAAGAGGATTTAAAGTCCTTTGCGGAATATGTAAAAACAGATGAGTATGCAGAGGAGGTCGCCAGAGAAAAATTAGGACTTGTGCATAAGGGAGAGATTCTCTTTGTACCGGAAGAAAAATAGAAGTCGTTTTTATGAGAAAGGATAAAAGCGGCTTCTGTTTTTTTTCTATCATAATAGTGTCGAATACTTTTCGGACATGCGTCCTTGTTTTGACAAAATATGCAGAAAAATTTTTTTATACTCTTTTCTTGAAACTCCTGTGCTTTTTAGCAGGAAGAACCGGAGAAAGGGGTAGGAGCGTCAAATGATGGAGCAGCAGAAAAGGAAGTTGGTACAAATGATATTAGGTTTTTTTCTGGGACGGGTAAGTTTATTTGGGATCAACCCTGTTGGGATTGCTTTTTTTGCGTCGGGATATATGGAAACGGGGATTCGGGTGCCTTTGGGGATTAGTGTGCTTTTAGGAATGATTACTGCATTTCCTGTTTCTATGGTCTTATGCCATATGATGGTCATGATCGCAGTTATTCTGATGATTGATTTTTTAGAAAAAAGAGAGGTGCGGATGCAAAAGTGGTATATCGTGTTGCTTTTGCTTGCTGCAATGGCAGGGATTACCTTTGTTCGTGTTGCATTCTTTTCTTATGACTCTACAGAGAAATTTACCACGGTCATGGAAGGGGTACTGTCTGTCTGTGCCACTTGGCTTCTGTACGAAGGGCAGCATTTTCTGCTGGAGAGGAAAAAAGGGCAGTACCCGGGAAATGAGGAGCTTTTAAGCCTTGTGCTCCTGGGAATGTTCGTGGCTTTGGGGATGCCGGAGGCCTCCTTCTTTTTTATTTCACCGGTACGTCTG
>JAFVAA010000092.1 GCA_017476305.1 Lachnospiraceae bacterium | reverse complement strand
GTTCGTCGTAAAGAGATTCCCGTTTTCATCCAAAGCTTCCGCATGGTGCAGGATTACCTTTGTTCCTTTTTTACAGCAAAGCTTCGCCTCGACTATGCCGGTCAGATTCTGCCCAAAATCTAAGATCACTTCTCCCTTTGGAGATTTCAAGATTTTTTTTACAGGTACCCTCTCTGTGATACGCACCGGTTCACTGACCTGGCCCACCAGATTTTCTTTTGGATAGTCATAAAGAGCCACCGGCCTGTGAGACTGTTCTTCCATGCTAAGATCAATCATCTCTCCATGATAGATTTCGCTGCAGCGACGTTCCTTCGTCGTGGACTGCCAGCTTTCATCGGTACCAAAATGCTCCATCGTACCATCCATGTACAGGATATCAATCTGAGCAATCAATGCAGTACGCTTTCCATAGTGGCAGCCCTGCCCATAAAATCCCAGAATTCCTTTATACCAGCCATTTGCGACCGTTACTTCTAAAAGATTTTCCCTGTCTTTATTCTGCTCTAAATACTCTGTAATATCATAGACCTGATATTGAAGCCGTTTCTGATAAGAAGTCCAGCCGGGTGCAAAACGGGTATCCCCCACCCTTTTTCCATTCAGAGACATGGCATAAATTCCCAAAGCAGAAACATATGCCCTTGCCTTTACTACTTCTTTACCTGCCTTGAATTTTTTCACAAAAACCGCACAGGCTTCCAGATCATCCTCAAAACCATGCGTGATAAACTCTGCCTGAAAATTTTGAAAATCCAATAGTCCTGTTTCAAAATATCCCTGGATTTCATCCTGCTCTCCCTCACTATCCCATACCGTCACAGACACATCATAATGGGTTTTGGGAAACAAAGGACTTCCCTCATAAACATGGCAAATGGATCGCTCCGTTTCCATTGTACCGGTATCCCATACCGGCTCCCCATCCTGAAAGATACATATCCGACATTTTCTCTGCCGGATTCCCTTATGATCCGAACGCAATTTCCACGAAAAAGCCGGTCTTCTCTCATCCAAACCCATAGGATTCCTGCGATATTCTATCCTTAAATCATATAGCTTCAACATATCTTTCCCTCCTATATCTACAGCATGATCTTCCTGACATAAGAAGCCGCACCTAATACACATTTTTCTCTTTCATCTTCCGTAAAAACCAGATTTAGTTCTTTTAGCGGCAAAGGCTTCCTTACTTTTGCCCGTATCCTCTCCGAAAAAAACTCTTTTGGAAACCCCTCGTTATTTAGCACTCCACCCCCTAAAAGCACATAGGACGGATCCAAAATGTTTACTTCTGTCGCTACTGCTACTGCCATAGAATCAACAAATTCCTTTATCACGACATCTTCCGAATGTCTGGCAAAGATTTCACTCATCGAAGCTTCCGGATAGTGTTCCTGTCTGATTTCAACAAGTGCCCTTCCTCCCGCTATCATCTCCAGACAACCCACATTTCCACATCCACATAACCTGTCACAATCCACTACCGGAATATGTCCCAATTCACCGGCTGTACCATGGGTCCCTATAAAGGGCTTTCCATCGATGGAAATTGCATTTCCGATACCTGTACCAAAATAAATTCCACAAACAACTCCCTTTTCCGGAATCTGATACTTTTCCATATCGTAGCACAATGCAAAGGTGACATCCTTTTCTGCGATGACCGGAACCATTAGCTCTGTAGAAAGAAACTCCTTAACCGGTAAATCTTCCATAAAAGGAATATTCGGAGCCTGAACCACCTTCTCTCTGGCGACGTCTAACGTCGCCGGAAAGCCGATCGCAACCGCATCATAAGCCATCTCCCCGCAGAATGACCGGATTGTTTCTGCCAGAGAAAAAAGTACCTGATCAGACTGAAATACAGTTCCTACCGGAACCTTTTCAAATTTTAAAAGAGTTCCGGTTTCATTCACTAACCCGATACGAAAATTCGTTCCTCCTATATCAATTCCCACAATATTCATATCATTTACACCCCATTCACCTTTCCTATCTTTTTGCCTTCGATTTTTCATCAAATCCTAAAATAACCCCCATCAGGAACGCAAGTCCAAACCCAACCGCACAGGAAATAACTCCCTTTACAAAATTCTCACCGGTACTCCCTGCAAAGCCAAGTGCATTCAGGAAATTTGCGGCAGCCATCGTATAAAATGAAGCCCCAAAAATTCCGCATAATAATCCGCCAATCCCTCCTGCAATCACCTGATAAACCATCGCACGTTTATTTTGTAACAACAGGCCAAAAAGTGTAGGCTCTGATAGCCCTCCTGCAATCAAGGTCACCGCATTTGCACCTGCAATCTGCTTTTCCTCTCCTTTTGAACGGATGAAATAAGCAAGAGCAATTCCCATGAGCGTATACTGTGCTACGGTAGAACCACTTAATACCACAG
>JAFVAA010000933.1 GCA_017476305.1 Lachnospiraceae bacterium | reverse complement strand
GGGAAGTAATCTATAGTATTCGGGTTTGCAAAGTGTCTAAAGAAAGACTTTCAATGAGAAAGTTTCTTTAGGCACTTTCTTTGTTTCCAGATGTTCTTAAAGAAAGAAGGAACATCATCTGAAAAATCAAAAAAAATTTTCAAAAACAAATACGGTTTGAGAGAGAAACACAAAGGGAATATCAGGTTCTTTTTGTGCTTTTTTTCTGTTCAAAATTTGTTAGAACTGCGAAAGCAAAGTCTTTCGTTTTCTATAAAAAATAAGTGTGATAGCTGTAGTGGTAGTCAGGAAACAAATTGTTTTCAGCTTTTTAAAGACCATAAGCAGTTTTCAGCACAAAAAGAAAAGAGGTGAGAAGGTGATCCTATATTTAGAAGCAGAAACGGATATTCCAGATCTGGTGATCGACTTTATTGAAGTCCGGCTCAAGTCTGGAAAAGTTGTTTCACTGAACTGGGACGAAAGCGGGATAGAACGCTGTCCGGTGAATGAATACTATGCTGCCTATGAGGGTGTGTATTTTGATGAAGAATATGCGAACGGCAGGGTAGGAGAACTGGAAGAGATGCAGGTGATCCATGTGGAGCCGTATTCCGATTCCGGACAGACCGGCTTTATCCGGTTCAAAAAAATGATTTTCGAGGATGGCGGCAGGATGCTGACATTTTCGGAACCGGTATGGCAGACGGAAGCGGCATAGTTTATGCTCATTCCAGGTCATGACTGTTACAAAAAACAAAAAAAGGAGGAAATGGCAGTATGAAAACAGACAAAATCATGCGAATGAAGGAACTGATAAACGAGATCAGGGAGGAAGACATTGCCTACTATAAGTATGATGATCCGAAGCTCACGGACCGGGAGTATGACCTTCTGGTGGCTGAGCTTATGGATCTGGAGGCAGAGACCGGAGTGATCCTGTCGGATTCCCCCACACAGAAGGTATCCGGGGAGATATTGGAAGGACTCATGCCGGTGCAGCACACGAAGCCGATGCTCTCTGCGGATAAGACAAAGTCCGTGGAAGATTTAGTGAGGTTTGCAAAGGACAGGGATGTGCTCCTTTCGTGGAAGCTTGACGGTCTTACCTTAGTCCTGCGTTATGCGGATGGAAAGTTCAAGCAGGCGATCACCAGAGGAAAGGACGGCATCATCGGCGAAGATGTAACACATACCGTGAAGCATTTCCTGAATGTCCCGCTTTCCGTACCGTCGAAGGAGACCTTTGAAGTACGGGGTGAGGGCGTGATCTCATGGGAGAATTTTCACAAGATCAATGCAGAGCTTCCGGAGCCGTATCGTCATCCGAGAGGACTGGCGGCAGGAAGCGTGAGAAAACTGGATTCTGAGGATTTCAGGGAAAGAAGGGTGGAATTTATCGCCTTTGAACTGATCTTAGAGCATGAGAAGTATGATAGCAAGGCTTCCCATTTTGCTTATCTGAAAGAAAACGGTTTTGATGTGGTAGAGAATGTTTACATTGAGCATGATGCAACAGCAGAGCAGATCAGGGATCAGGTGGCGGCTTTTGATGCGGCTGCATTTGCGTATCCGGCAGACGGACTCATCATGGAGTATGCAGATATCGCCTACGGAAAGAGCCTTGGCGCGACCGGGCACCATGAGAACCGGCTGATCGCATTAAAGTGGCAGGATGAGCTTTATGATACGAAGTTCATCGGTCTGGAAACAGCAGTCACCAGAAATGGGATGGTCAGTCTGACGGGACTTTTTGAACCGGTGGAGATCGACGGGACTGTGGTGGAGAGGGCATATCTTCATAACATTGATATTCTTGAAAAGCTGCAGC
>JAFVAA010000091.1 GCA_017476305.1 Lachnospiraceae bacterium | reverse complement strand
TTCTGGCTCCATCACCACCGATTGAGGTCAAACGGATCAAAGGACTGCTTTTTGTTACGGACCACCCCACGCTTACAGGTGCTAAATAGCCCGGCACCAATCGTTTATAGGAGTTGACGATCGGATTATTGATGAGCGTCATACCCACCATATGCTTTAGAATGCCTGCCATAAACTGATATCCTTCTTTACTGACACCAAAAGGATCCGTTTTATCCGTAAAGATGTTTTTTCCGTCCTTATGCAGAGAAAAGATATAGTGTGCCCCCACTCCTTTTGCTTCTGCCAGCGGCTTTGGCATAAAGGTACCATGAAGTCCATGTCTTCTCGCCACCGTTCTTACGACGAGCCTGGTCGTCATGATATCATCTGCCATCTTCAGCGCATTAACATGACTGAGATCTAAAACATGCTGTGCCGCCTCATTCGAATGATAGGAGGATTCCACCTCAATTCCCATATCCTCTAAATAAAGCACCATATCCCTTCTCGCATTTTCTCCTGCATCTGCCGGACCTACATCAAAATATCCTCCCCGTTCACTGGTATGATTGGTCGGCTCTCCGTTTTCATCCATGTCAAAAAGAAAAAATTCATTTTTTATCGCAGCATCCAGCTCATATCCCATTTCCTTTGCCTCTGCTAACGTCTTTTTCAAAACAGCTCTGCAGTCCCCGTCAAAGACAGTCCCATCCGGCTTTACCACATCGCAGAGAAAGCGCGCCACCTTTCCATTTTGCGGTCTCCATGGAAAAATGACGAACGTATCTAAATCCGGCTTTAAAAAGAGCTCTTCATATCCGGTTCCCAGAAACCCGTCAATCACAGAACAATCGAACTTACATCTTCCATCTAAGATCTTTTCAATCTGGCTGCTCGTCATTGCCATATTTTTCAGATTTCCCGCAATATCCGTAAACTGCAGCCGGATAAACTCAATATCCTCATCCTCAATCAAATCATAAATATCCTGCCTGGAATATTTCGCCATTTCAACTACCATTCCTTTCCTTATATACAACTGTGACGGAATGCCTTCCAGCTTGGTTTTTTTTGAGCTTTGAGGCATTGCGCACATTTTGTACTCATGTATACAATCCATTTCTGCATATCTAATTTATTATACATACTATCCATCCTGATGTCAAAGCCAAAATCGTGACTTTTTAGCCTTTTTACAGTTTTAAAAACGGGAATTTTTCCAAATAAACCTTTGTTTTCTATGAAATTTAATTTCTCTTTAAATTATAGTAGATTATTTCCCCCGTTTAATGTTATAATAGTCGCGAAAGCAAAAGCAAGCGTTATGTTAAAATTACGGACTTTTGAGTTTTTTGCTTTCGCAGTTGAGAGTATGATACAATATTCTCTGATAAACAGCGAAAGATAATGATAGGAGGAAAATATGGCTCAGAGAACAGATATTCATAAGGTACTTATTATCGGCTCCGGTCCCATCGTGATTGGACAGGCATGTGAGTTTGACTACTCCGGTACGCAGGCATGTAAAGCACTTCGTAGCCTCGGCTACGAAATCGTACTGGTAAACTCGAACCCTGCCACGATCATGACCGATCCGGAGATGGCAGATGTGACTTACATTGAACCCTTGAACACCAAACGTTTGGAACAGATTATCGCAAAGGAAAGACCGGATGCTCTCCTGCCGAATTTGGGCGGTCAGTCAGGTCTTAATCTTTGTGCAGAGCTTTATAAGGAGGGAATAATAGACAAATACCATGTACAGGTCATCGGAGTACAGGTCGATGCCATCGAACGCGGGGAAGACCGCATCGAATTTAAAAAGACGATGGAAAGCCTTGGTATCGAGATGGCAAGGAGTGAAGTCGCCTACAGTGTCGAGGAGGCTCTTAAAATCGCAGACAGCTTAGGCTACCCGGTAGTGCTTCGCCCTGCCTATACGATGGGCGGTGCCGGCGGCGGCCTGGTCTATAATAAAGAAGAATTAAAAACCGTCTGTGCCAGAGGCTTACAGGCAAGTCTCGTGGGACAGGTTCTGGTCGA
>JAFVAA010000090.1 GCA_017476305.1 Lachnospiraceae bacterium | reverse complement strand
GTGCGTGGCTCCTTGGAAAACAGCCGGTTCCTCACAGAAACGGAACGGGATAAGTACTTCCCGGAGCATTTATATAAAGACCTGAACGAAGTGAAAAAAGACGGGATCCCGGTGAGGGCGGTCTTAAATAAAAAGAAGATGTTAGATGTCAATTTTCTGCCAGGTGCGCATTCCCTTATCATCGGTGCGACCGGTTCTGGTAAGACGACGACCTTCATCAATCCGATGATCCAGCTCCTTGGGGCGACCTCGGCGGGAAGCTCGATGATCATGACTGACCCCAAAGGAGAGTTGTTTGATTTACATTCCGGCTTTTTAAAGTCCAGAGGCTATAACGTGCTTCTCTTAGACCTTCGTGATACCTATTCCTCCTCCAGGTGGAACCCGCTTGGCGGCATCTGGGATATGTACCAGGAGTATGTGAAAGCAGGAAAGGGCATCAAGGTACACTTAGATGCGATGTCTGCCTACCCGGACTTAAAGCGCATGGAGGGCGAGGCAGAGAAAGGCGAGCCCTGGGCAGAGTGGAACGGCAGGGCGTATGCGGACCTTTCGCACTGCCATGATGACGTGTCGGTAAGACGTCAGCAGATCTATGATGAGATGTATGAGGATTTGAACGACCTTGTATCGGTCATCTGTCCGGTGGAAAATGAAAAGGATCCGCTCTGGGAAAAGGGAGCGAGGTCCATCATCATGAGTACGTGTCTGGCGATGCTTGAGGATTCCGAGGATGAGCGGCTTGGCATGACGAAGGATAAGTTCAACTTTTTCAATATCAATAAAGCCCTCACGAACTCCGAGGATAACTTCGCAGCATTAAAGGATTACTTCGAGGGCAGGAGCAAGCTTTCCCAGGCATATACGCTTTCGAGACAGGTGCTCTCTGCTGCAGAGTCCACGCTTTCCTCGTATATGTCGATCACGTTTGATAAATTAAATATGTTCAATGACAGGGGACTGTGCGGTCTGACCTCTGCGACGGATGTGGAGGCAGAGAAATTTGCCTTTGAGCCGACGGCACTTTTCATGAAGATACCGGATGAAAAGGATACGAGGCATGGGCTGGCGGCAGTATTCATCCTCTGTATGTATAAGGCTCTGATCAAGGTGGCTTCATCGAGAGAGGATCTGTCTTTGCCGAGAAATGTGTACTTTATCCTCGATGAGTTTGGAAATATGCCAAAAATCGAAAAGTTCGACAAGATGATCACGGTAGGACGTTCCAGAAAAATCTGGTTCAACATGGTGGTGCAGTCCTACTCCCAGCTCAATAACGTATACGGGGAAAAGGTGGCAGATATCGTGAAAAGTAACTGCGGTATGAAGATGTTCATCGGTTCGAATGACATCGGTACCTGCGAGGAATTTTCAAAGCTCTGCGGAAATATGACGGTTCGCACGACCTCGACCTCGTCAAATATCGGGGCAAAGGCAGGGGAGGTCAATGTTTCCTCCCAGACACAGGTTCGTCCGCTTATCTATCCGTCAGAGCTGCGTATGCTCAATAATAAAGAGAGTACCGCAAATGCGATCATTGTGACCTTCGGTAACTTCCCGTTAAAGACGAAGTACACACCGAGCTACCTGTGTCCATTCTATAAGATGGGGCGGATGGATATGGATGAGCTTCGGAGTCACATGTTCCGGGCAGATGAGGTGTACTATGATCTGGATGCGAGAAATGAGATCGTGCTAGGCGAAGGAGAGGAGCAGCCGGCATGATGGTGGTTTGTTTTTCGGTTTCGGAAGATGAAATGGCGAAAGAGATTTTTTAGAATGAGGTAGGATTTTATGAAAAAGAGGATGCATTGCTTATGTTTTATACTTGCTTTTGCAGTTTCCTCATCCTTGGCTGTTAGCGAAAGGGTGCTTGCAGCGGGGGAGTCGGATGTGGACTTTGACTATAGTGGAGAGATTGACTCGATTACCGGCTCGCCCTTAGAAAAGGAAGAGGCGGACGCAGTGACGGAGGAGACCGTCGCCATTTCGGATGGCATCCTCTATGACAGGGAAAGCGGCATGTATGCCTATCCGGTGGGGGAGGGATTCTTTCGCTGCAGTGTCTATAACGGCATGGTCGTGACGGATGTGGTCACGCTTTCCGTAGATGACGGAGTGGATGTCGTCATCTATAAGGCGAATTACTGGAGGTGTGTGCTCGTGGCGTTTATTATGGGGCTTCTGACTGCGGGAGCAGGAACTTCGTCGGGAAACAGTGTGCGTAACGCAAATGGTGAAGTGGCAGGAACAGGACAGGACTTAGCAGATGCCATAAATGCCATGTCAGAGGCACAGAAAAGTGTAGCCACCGGGGTACTCTTAGGCGGCATATCGGCAATCATAGTGGTCTCCCTGCTGCTTCGGATTTTTCTTTTTAATCCGATTCAGGTCGGGGGATACCGGTTTTTTAAGAGGAACCTGCAGGAGCCAGGCGTGAGTGCGGGAGTTTTGAAAGAGGGCTTTGGCGGATATGGGCATACCTTTATCACCCTGCTTTTGAGGGACTTATTTCTGTGCTTATGGTCGTTTCTTTTTGTGATACCGGGCATCATCAAGGCATATTCCTACCGGCTGGTGCCGTATCTCATAAAGGATAATCCGGAGCTGTCTGCCACGGAGACCATCACTCTCTCCAGACAGCTGATGCATGGACATAAGGGAGAGGCCTTTCTTTTAGACCTGTCCTTTATCGGGTGGTATCTACTGGGATTTCTCACGTTAGGGCTCGTGAACCTGTTCTGGACGGCACCTTATCATGAGAGTGCGAAGGCGGAGTTCTATCTGGAGATCCTGCAGGGGAGCAGACACTGATGTATTCATTAGTACTAAAATCTGCTGCAAGCGTCAGGTCGCCATTTATGGCAGGTTGCCGCTTGCGGCAGGTATACAATTATTTATAAAAAAGGGGGAATTTTCAATGAGAAAAGAAGTAGGGAAATTTGTAACTGCTGTCATGGCTTTCTCCATGGTGCTGTCTTTATCTGCGTTTCCGCAGGATGTGCATGCTGAGGACAGTCAGGCAGGCATTTCCGATGAGGAGGAAATGAAGAATACCATAGAGGCATACCTGCATGCGGAAGAATGGATGCCTGTGACAGATACGGACCGGTTCATGGTACAAAAGAGCGTGATCAATACGGATCCTTTGGAGCTCTTAGAGTACAATGCATGGATGGCAGCCGGAGAGACCTGTAAAGTCCATGACATCGACGGAGATGGTGTCTATGAACTGTTTACGGGATTTTCCGGGAATAAGGTAAGTGTCTATGAATATGACCAGGTGACATTAGAGAGCGGAAAGAAGTTAAAGGCTCTAAAGACCTTAAAGAATGTGAAGGAAATACGTTTTGCGGAAAAAAAGACTGTGACCTTCAAGCAGGTAAGCGGCAAGAAGACCACTTATACCACATATAAGATATCTTCCGGCAAACTGAAATCGACCGTGACCTACACGAAAAAAGGCACGACCTACCAGAAGAATACAGGGAAGATCAAAAAGGCAGCATTTCAGAAGTTTGTCACGTCATATAAAAAGCAAAAGAAACTGACGCTCCGGAAAATCACCGGGGAAGCCGATCTTTACGTGGCGCCGCGTGACTATAATGAGCTGCACATGGAAAAAAATCAGGCGTTTGGTTTTATGTATTGGAATTCTTCCTCTTTTGTTTTTAATAAGGACACAGGCAATGCAGAAGACACCTATCAGATGTTCTGGTCAAGCATGAATGCGGAGATTGCACCAATCCGGTACATCCTTGGGCCAAATGTCAGTGCGCCTGAAATAGATACGACCTGCCAGCACCTGGACTGGGTGGCAAATTTACAGTATTACTATGATAATCTGCTCAAAGAGGATGAGAACAACCACAGATCCGTTCTGGAGATACTGCATGACCTGTCCTTTACTGTCACGGGAAACGACCTGGGAAACGGATATAAGGAGTATAAAGCGGTACCAAAGTTCAGTGATGGGACATCTGCAAACTATTGGTACAATGTCCTGGTAAACACAGCAGGAGGAAACAGGCTCACCCGTATTGATGTGACCTATGATACCGGAGTCTCCCCTGTGGTCTGGAACTTTTCCTATGATGAGGATGCAGTTTATGACGGACAGTACGCAGATCCATTATCCTTTGTATTCTGCTATCCACAGTCCGATGCAGACACCCGTTCCATCACGGTCGATTATGCAGGCACGGAAAGGAAAATTCTGGTATCATCCGGTGTACAGTTCGATCTCCCGATGGTTCTGGGCATCGGAAGCTTTTCTGTCACTAGCGCAGACGGGACCTCCTTTGATCCGATGGCGGATAGTACCCTGCCTTCCGGAGAGACATTCTATGAAGTCCTGAATAAAGAGAAAGACGAATCGGGAAAGACCTATGCAGATGTAGAGACCGTTCTTCACTGGACGGCAGATTAAAATGCCGGAGGAAAAGGCTTAGGGCCCCTCTCATCCTGCTTGCGATGGTGGGGGCAATCGTGGTGGCACAGCGGATCGTAAAGCCGATTGAGCAGAAACTGATCCCAAAAACGAAAGGAGTACAACCATGAAGATCAACGAAAAAGACGGAAAATTGACAGTCTTCCTCGAAGGCAGGATAGACACTAACAATGCTGCACAGACCGAAAAAGAGATTTTCGATGCGATGGAAGGCAAAAGCGGAGACATCGTTATTGATGCGGAAAAGCTCGAATACATATCCAGTGCCGGACTGCGTGTGCTGATGAAACTGCGCAAGAGCACCGACAAGCCGCTGCCCGTCATCAATGTTTCCCGTGATGTTTATGACATATTCGAGACTACAGGATTTACCGAAATTCTCGACGTAAAGAAAGCTCTGCGATAAGTATCTCTCGCGGGCTGTGAGGTG
>JAFVAA010000089.1 GCA_017476305.1 Lachnospiraceae bacterium | reverse complement strand
TCAAAAATATTTGATCCAGATACTTGATTTTTTTCTTTCTTTCTCTTATTATTCATTACAGATGCCTCTCGTATTTTTAGATTTTTCCAACTTGTGGGTCAGTAATAATCTGATTATACTTCAGGTATTATTTTAATCAAGCCCCCCTTACACTTTGTATTATACAGGAAGCTAATCAATCCCACAGGCTTATCGCCTGCCACTCCTGCGGAGTGGTATTCAGTTTTACAAATTTACGCAATCACAATCTACGATCCAGCACAAAAACCGTCATAGGACTAAGCCTCGCAAACCCTTGATTTTACTGGATTTGTTCGACCCGTCACAATTATACCGCAATCCCCCCTCTTCCATAAGCTTTTTACCACAAAAAACGGCAGCCTGCTGACTGCCGTTTTTAAGTGCGTCCATACTGTGCACACTCTCCTACCCATTGATAAGTTTCAAAAACTTCTTATCATTCATCTGCTCATTCGTCACATACTCACCATCACAAAACAAAGAATATGTCGTGACCGGCGTGGGAGCATTCTGTGCATCCTCTCTGCTTTCGATCTTTACCGCCTTGAAAACAATACCATTCTTCTCTGCCGTTTCTTTAAGAACCAGCACATACTTTGCATTAAACGGACACTGATTCGTATAGAAAAGGCTTCTGCAGTCCGCTTAGTGCCTTGATTGGATGCCGGATTACGGTCTTTCGTTTCTCCGGTGCAACCTTCCTGGCATCACTAAGATAGATCTCGTGATGCATCCTCTTTTCCGTGATATCCAGTACAAATCCCTGTTCTTCCATAAACCGGTGCATTGCCTCAACCGTAACCGGTTCATCATCATAGGCTCCGATATGCATACACTGTACGCACAGGCCTTCATCATAGGTAAAAAACTCTGCCTTTGAAAAGTCCTGCTTTTTCTTTTCCGTCGCTTCCCTGACAGCCCATTCAAAATCCTCTTTTGTTACAAATTCCGGCAAACGGATGACGGAAATCCACCGGAAATCTTCTTTATGCGCATAATCAATTCCGCTCACACTTTCCGGTATGCCGGTTTGCAGCGTGGCATACTCTGAAATTTGCTCACCCTGCCACCAGAATCCCTCTAACGGCGGCACCACATAATCAAAATATCCGTCTATCTGATGGTCTCCCTTTTTACTCATCTTAATCGTAAATGCAATCCCATACAACAAACCGATAGACTGCTTGTACTCCCCAGCCTCCTCATTGGGATCCCCACTGCCTCTTACCGCTATGAAATTCATTTTCGGAACAGTCACGATAGAAGGCGCACCTTTCGGCATGTAAAACTCTTTGTATTCCTTCTTATAATCAAACGCCATACTCTTTCCTCCACAAATAATCCAAAACCGTCTAATCTCATCCTAATCCTCCCTATAAATCCTTAATGTTTCCTCCGCGTTTCTGCAGATTATATCCCGCACTTCTTTCGGTTTCAGCACCTCTGCCTTTGCACCAAACGTCATAAGCCATGTCACAAGGTTTTCCATATCCGTATAATCCGCTGTAAAGAACAGTCTCCCATCATCAGCCTCCGTAAAGCAGTGTGGACCAAACTCCTCAACCAGACGCCATTTCATATCCGGTGTAAAAAGTGCCTTCACCTTGATCCCACCCGGAAATATTTTTTCATTCGACAGATCCGGCATAGGAACATCCCTGCAAATAAATCCATGCTCTGTTTCGAACACCCTGTCCATGCGGTTCAGCTTAAACAGCCTGTAATCTTCCCTTTCCATACACCAGCTCCACACATACCAGTTTGACCATTGAAAGACAAGATAATATGGCTCTATCTTCCTGCTGCTTTCCCCCGATGGCGCATAATATTGAAACTCCAAAAGATGCCTGTTCTCTATCGCACTTTGTATGACCTCAATCTTTGGCGAAAGAGAGTTCTTGTACCATGAAGACAGATCGATCAGAATGGAATCTCTGCCGCTGACAAACTCCGATAATCCTGTCTGAAGCTTCTCCATCAGCTGACCGTAGTACCGGCTTCCGCTCACGCTGTCCAGACTCCGGAGTCCCGCAAGAATCATCTGCATATCCTTGGATGTCAGAATCGTACTGTCCATCCGGTATCCGTCCATGATACGGATACCGCCGCCGAATCCCTGAGATGTCTGTATGGGAATCCCCGCCTTGCAGAGTGCCTCAATATCCCTGTTTATCGTGCGCCGTGACACCTCGAACCTTTCCGCAAGCTCCGGTGCCGTTGTCCTGTCTTCCTGCAGTAGGACAGACAATATTCCAATAAGCCTGTCTATCTTCATCTTCGCTCACACTCCATACACATAATAACAGCCCGAACAAGACAGCAGTATGTCATGTTCCTGAGAAAAAAATTCCTCTCCTATGTCATATTTTGAAGTTTCCCGTCTTTGCTATTCCCCATAAGCCATAAGGTCTGATATTCGTTTCTTTACAGGCACATTGCCATATAAGGCGGGAGACAGATAATATCATCCTTCCTGATCAGGTTTTTGGGATGTATGATATAACTGTCCCCTATTCTTTTTCTATATGCTTC
>JAFVAA010000932.1 GCA_017476305.1 Lachnospiraceae bacterium | reverse complement strand
TTTTGACCGGTTTTGCTATTCCGAGATGCTGTCTTCTTCCCATCGGTGTAAGAGGATGAGTCACCGTAGAGATCAGTGTATTAGGGCCAATCATTACATTATCGCCAATATAAACCTCCCGTATATCCAGGATGGTCAGATTGAAATTCCCCGTGAAGTTATTTCCGATATGGATATTCTTCCCGTTATCACAGTTAAAGGTCTTTGCAATCCAAACCTTTTCACCCATGCTCCCAAGATTATCTTTAAGAACAGCCCGCTGTCCGTCAAAATCAAGCGGATCAAGAGCATTAAACCTCTGACACCAGATGATGGCACGTTCTTTCAGAGCATCCACTTCTTCATCATCATAGCAGTATTCCAATCCGGCTTTTAGTTTTTCCAGTTCCGTCATGACAGCACCTCCACATCTTCTTCGTTCGCTACGAGGGAAGCCCCTGTTAGAGCTTCCCTGCCTTTCTTCTTACATAAGATCCATTTTATCCCAGAGGATATTCCCCTTCGCATCCAGGTACTCTTCATCCACATGAACCGCTTCAACCTTTCCGATGAACAACTCATGCGTGCCCGGAATCGTACTTTCAATCACACTGCATTCAATGCTGTTAGTATATAAATAGTACAAAACAAAATGAGATATCTCCTTAAAACTGTTATATAATATTCTTTCAGAGGAGGAACTCATATATGTCACGTAAAGCCAAACAACACACCAAAGAGTTTAAACTGAATGCCATCGCATACCGTAAAGAGCATCCAGATTGTTTTTACCGAAAGAATTCTGGCAATGCATTATACATATATTCCATCACCGCATTGAAGTCGTGGTAGCCGCCATCCTTTTGATAGAACACATAATGATCCGGTGTGAATATATCCCTGCCAAGCATTTCGTCTGCCATATCAAGCGACTGACTTTTCACTGCATCATTTGTCCCAACGGCATGATAGATAAAATATCCTCTGTCGTCCAGATCATTGTCCTTTACAAGCTGTTCTATGAAATCCACATTCTTCTCGATCTGGAAATCTCCATAGGTGCCATAGTACCAGCAGGATCCACTCATTGGCAGAAAGTAATGGATGTAATCATAGTCATAACAGAACTGCAGCCAGGTAGTCACGCTACCAAGTGAGAATCCTCCGAATGCCCTGTGATCCCGAGATGCCCTTAAGTCTTCATCCGACGCGGATTTGGCAAATGTATGATATTTT
This sequence comes from Lachnospiraceae bacterium, assembly GCA_017476305.1. GTDB lineage: Bacteria > Bacillota > Clostridia > Lachnospirales > Lachnospiraceae > Butyribacter. Next base: position 1,081 of record JAFVAA010000932.1, on the reverse strand, counting down.
TCCTCTACCGCAGGCATCAGATCTTTCTCAAATTCATTGTGAAATGCCCGAAATTCCGTGATAGAGCTGCTAAAGTCCCCCGTACTGCTCTCATTATAAAAGCTTGCCGAGACCACGATGATCGGAGGAATGTCGCCTTTTTCGATCAGATTGTCCAAAAGGTTCTTTGCTCCGTATTCAAAATACTCCCCGGCGTGACCACCCCATCCGTGCATCAGGTACAGAATGTTATATCTTGTTTCCGTATCCTTTTCATCATATCCATAGGGCAGGTAAACATACGTGGTTTTTCTGATATCGGAACTGTCCCAGGCATAATTCTTTGTGTAATATGTGAGAGCCTCCACTTTTCCCTGTTCGCCTGCCTCGGCAAGATATTCGGAAGGTACTGCGTTAGTCCATCCTGTCTGCTCTATCGCCGCAACAAAGCCATCCTCTGCCACGGCTTTAGTCAGTCCAGGCCTAATCCTCGTACCCATTCACGAACCTCATTCTCGGCTCCGTCTACATTTCCGCCTCTGATTGAAAGAGCATCACCGCTTCTGACTGTAGCGCCTGTTGCAAGAGTCTCAATGGTAGGAAGGGCACTTGCTCCGTTTGAACTGCCCTCATGAGAGAAGAACGGGATGATCGTCTTCCCCGAAAAATCATAGCTCTCAAGGAATGTCCACATAGACATGGGCAGGTCATACCACCATACGGGAAATCCAAAGAATACGGTATCGTATCCTGCCATCTGCTCCTGTGTGATGTCTACGACGATCTCCGGTCGGATGCCGTCATCTTTTTCCTGCTTTGCCCTGTCAGCAGTATCATCATAATTCTCAGGATACGGATCCGCAGCTGTCACCCGATACAGATCTCCCCCGGTCTCATCAGCCACCCAGTGTGCCATGCTGTCCAGATGTCCGGACCAGGAAAAATACACGACCAGAATATTCCCGTTACCTGCCGACGCTGTATCCGTACTACTATTACTGTTAGCCTCTATATCGGGCTTAGCAGTGCCTGTTTGAATTTCAGATTTCGCCTCAGGTTCAGTTGAAGCTGAGCCGGTACTACCCGAATCATTTCCACAGGC
>JAFVAA010000931.1 GCA_017476305.1 Lachnospiraceae bacterium | reverse complement strand
GTGCGGCCCGTGGATGTACATATGCGTGGTCTGGGTTAAAAAATCTAAACGACTCCGAGCGAACCGGATTATATTCATACGAAATGGGGCGTAGGATATTATTTTTATCAATAGATTCCTGAGGCTGTTACTATTAATCTGTTTTAAGGTGCTGATTTTACAGAGATAATTGTATTAGCTTTGTATAGTAATTTCGAAGGAAGAAAAAGGAGTAGAGGGCATTGAAGGCGAAATGGGATGAAATCTGGTACCAGTTAAAAAGTATGCGTATACAGCTGTTATTGGTGATGTTTTTAACCGGGTTGATTCCTGTGGTTCTTTTTTCCATCATTTTTATCCGCACCTATAACGGACAGACTATTTCACAAAAGAACGATGAAGTGAAATCCTATGGAAATGTCATTTCTAATCTGATTGCCAATTCCGGCTATCTGACAGGAAAGGATTCCACGGAAGTTGAAAAAGAGGCAGAAGAGATTTCAAATGCCTATCAGGGACGTGTCATGATTATTGACCAGAATCTGAACATCATAAAGGACACCTATGAAATGGAGACCGGAAACACTCTGATTTCCACAGAGGTAATCCAGTGCTTTTCAAATAAGGATGCTTTTTTCAGTAATGAAATCGGAGACTATATCCAGCTTACCATGCCAATCGTCGAACAGGCGACGGAAACGACGATAGGTGTGGTTCTTATCAGCTATTCTACGAAAAATCTGCATTTATTGGAGGAGTCCATCAATTACCGGACAATTCTTTTGATTTTAGCAATCGCCATCTGTGTTCTTTTGATTTCGATGCTGTATTCCTATCTGGTCTCAAAACCGCTCCAGAAGGTGACAGATTCCATCGACAATATTACCAAAGGGGAAACGGATGTGACGATGGAGCTAAAGACCTATTCGGAGCTTTTAAAAATTTCCAACTCCTTCAACCAGATGATCGGCTATATCAATGAACAGGACATAGCCAGGAAGGATTTTGTTTCAAATGTATCCCATGAGCTAAAGACACCACTTGCTTCGATGAAGGTCCTGTCCGATTCCCTGCTCTCACAGGAGGGTATACCGGAGGAACTGTATCGTGAGTTTTTGGTGGACATCACAGAAGAAATCGAGCGTATGACACAGATCATCAATGATCTTCTATCCATGGTGAAGTTAGATAAAAGTTCTGCGACGATGCAGGTGGAATCTGTAAATATCAATGAGCTTTTAGAAAATCTTTTGAAAAGACTTCGTCCAATCGCTCAGAAACGAAATATCGAGCTTACCTTAGAGAGTTTTCGTCCTGTCGTGGCAGAAATTGATGATGTTAAAATTTCGATTGCCCTGAATAACCTGATTGAAAATGCCATCAAATACAATTATGATGATGGCTGGGTAAAGGTGACTTTAAATGCCGATCACAAATTTTTCTATGTGAAGATCCAGGATTCCGGGGTGGGAATTCCGGAGGACGTACAGGATAAAGTGTATGAACGATTTTACCGTGTGGATAAGGCGCGTTCCAGAGAGACAGGAGGTACGGGACTCGGGCTTGCGCTTACCAGAAGTGCGATTTTACTGCATAGAGGTTCCATAAAGCTCTACAGCAAGGAAAAAGAGGGGACGACCTTTACCGTGCGAATCCCGCTGAATTATGTAGGGCAGGAGCAGTTAGCCGCTACCTGAAGATCCGATAATATGCGGGATAAAAAGATAGAAAGACACAGGAAACATGGATTTCATGAATACAGAGGAGCAGATATAAGAAATGCCGATACAGACAGAAAACAGGAAAGGAGTTCGCTGTATGAAAAAAATTTGGGAAAAGAAAGCCGGGACAGCAATATTTTTATGCGTACTGTCTGTTTCTGTAATATTTCTGCTATCTGCCTGTGGAAGAAAGAAGGAGACCACCTATAAGGGGATGTATGTGTACTGTGTCAATACTTCTGAAACACAGGTAGTCGGTGAAAAATATAAGTTAAAAAGTAAAAATACAGAAAAGCAGATTGATGAATTTTTAAAAAAATTAAGCCAGGAGCCGGCCGATATCTCTTTAAAAAAAGCAATTCCGACTGATTTGGAGCTGAAAGAGCATACAATCAGTGAGGCCGGGGATCTCTGTCTGTACTGGACGACTTCGTATGCGAATTATACCGGTGTATCCGAGGTATTGAGACGTGCTGCCATTGTAAAAACCCTGTGTCAGATAGAAAAAGTCCATACCGTGGAATTCTATGTGGCAGGCCAGCCGCTCACGGATGCCAATATGAATGTGGTGGGCTTTATGACGGCAGATACCTTTATTGACAATACAGGGGAACAGGCTTACCGCCAGAAGATTACCCTGAATATTTATTTTAGTAACGAAACCGGAGACCGCTTAAAAAAAGTACCGATCACGATTTCCTATGATGCCTCTATTCCGATCGAACAGCTGGTGACGGAGCAGCTGGTAAAGGGACCGGAGGAGATCAAAGGGCTGACAGAAAAGAATATAAAAAGAACGATTTCGTCAGACACGAAGATCAATAAAATATCTGTCAGGGAGAATACCTGCTATCTCGATCTGTCCGGGGATTTTTTAAACAAACCGGAGAATGTGACAAACGAGACAGCCATTTATTCCGTAGTAAACACACTAACAAATTTATCAAATATTAATCGTGTCCAGTTCAGTATAGACGGAGAACAGAATATCCTGTTTAATGATCAAATTTCTTTTGGAAAACCGTTCGAAACGAATCTGGATCTGGTAGAATATTAGAAAAGGAGGGATGCCTTTGAAACGCCCTTTTTTATGGGTATTTGGTGTTTTTCTTCTGTTCCTGTCTTTGCATTTCTTTTTTTATGGAGATGCCCTGGAAAAAAAGCAGAATCCCTTTTCTTTGCAAGACGGGGAAACACTTGCCGTAAGGGCATTGGGAACCCTGGAGAACATAGAAAAAAAGCCAAATTCCTATTATTTTTATTTTCGAGAGGTTACGATACTCTCCGAAAAAGAAAGAAAAAAAGTTCATGCAAAGCACCTTTTGGTGGTCACAGAGTTCTTACGGAAAAATCCATTTTCTCCCGGAAATATCATAGAAATCTCAGGAAACCTTCAAACCTTTCAAAGTCCCACGAACCCGGGCGGTTTTGATGAAAAAGCATATTTTAAAGAAAAAAATATCTTTTACCGGATACGGGCCAAAGCCCTTTCCATTCGAAAAAGCAGTACATGGCCCTTTCGAAATAAGCTTCTGCGCTTAAAGGAACGCCTGTTAAACGTATACGATGCGTCCCTCTCCAATGAGGACAGTGGAATTATCTCTGCCATGCTCCTCGGAGAAAAATCCGATCTTCCCGCGGAAATGAAAGAGTTATATCGGGCGGGTGGGATCAGCCATCTGCTGGCGATCAGTGGAATGCATATCTCCATTCTGTGTATGGTGTTCTATCGGAGTCTTTCCATACTTCGTATTCCTGGAAAAATCCCCTTTTTTCTGACGGCCTTTTTTCTGCTGTGCTATGGGTTCATGACCGGGTTCCACATCTCGACCAGCCGGGCTGTCATTATGATGCTTCTTTTTCTTCTGTCAAGGGAGGTAAGAAGAAGCTATGATCCGCTGACAGGGATAGCACTTAGTGCATGGATCATTCTTTTGCAGACACCATATGCTCTCTTTTCTTCCGGATTTTTACTATCCTTTAGTGCAGTCTTTGGAGTATTGTTCCTTTCTCCTGCCATGAGATGCTTTTTCTGCGGAACCATCTTCGAACAGGAGAAGCGAAAGCGGCGGGAGAGACGCAGACAAAGAGACATGGAAGAAAATTTTCCGATTCCATGTCTGGTACGTGGGTACTTTTTCCTGAAGCATATCCTTCTTTCATCACTTTTACAAAGTATATGCGTGAACATAGCCACTCTGCCG
>JAFVAA010000930.1 GCA_017476305.1 Lachnospiraceae bacterium | reverse complement strand
ATGGAAGAACTAAAGAAAGCGATTACGAAAGCGGTACAGGGTGCAGGCAGATATCAGAGTGTACATCCGGCTATATAAGAAAAGAAACAAGAAGCCGAAAAGAAAAAAAGTGGAGAAGAAGCAACAGAAGAAAAGGAAGGTGCAGTGATACAGATCGTGAAAAAATATATCGAAGAGAACTATCCGCGTCCGGATCTAAAGATTAGTGATATCGCAGAACAGGTATATCTGAGTACGACATATCTGAGCAGTCTTTTTAAGACGAAGACAGGGATGACGGTAGGGCAGTATATTACGAAGTGCAGGGTGGAAAAAGCAAAAGAGCTTCTTTTAGATCCCAGATATAAATTTTATGATATTGCAGAAAGGGTAGGATATAATGATGAGAATTATTTTGCCAGGATTTTCCGGAAATCAACGGGAAAGACACCCTCTGCGTATAAGGAGGCTCCGGAAAAATGAAAAAAATAAATATAAAAATTATAGGAAAATTTAAAAAATTATCAATGGCATCGAAAATGACGGTTGCCCTTTTTGTCCCCATGCTGGTCATATGCATGGGGATTTTAATCATATGCTATCCTCTGATGAAGAATGAATATTCGGAAAAGGTGCTGCAGAATACGGAGCAGTCTGCTGCGCAGGCCGGAGCCTTTTTAGACGAATATATCCGGGAAATGTCCTTTTCTCTGGAAAAGATCTGCAGTGATCCTGAAATTATCGATATTTTGGAGCGGGAGGATTTTGGAGTGCCGAAATCTGTCTATGCGGAGTATGCGGATTTCTATAAGCTCCACAGGAGGCTGTCTGAGGATTCCGAATTTGATACCAGATATCAGTCGGCGATTTATGTGCCGGATGTCCTTTCCTATGCTACGAACCGTCTTTTTTTCTATCCACAGTCTGATTTTGAAAACGAGTCCGGGAAAGAACGGATCGAAGAAGCGATTCGGAACCGGCAGTATGCGTGTGCGACAGGTGTCCAAAAGAACATGACTTCGAATGAAGATTTTGATGAAGCTTTTGTGATGTATCGGAGAATTTTTTCGAAAGAGGGCGGTTCTCTGTGTATTGCCAGATCCAGCATTGCACTTTCCGAGTTAAAGAAAATTTTAAAAAATGCCGGAATCACGGAGCATACCACATTTGTAATCTTAGATAAAGACAATTCTGTCATCTATTATACCGGGGATATGAAAAAGGACCGTCTGTATAAGGTGGTCAAACAGTGGAAATCTTCTTCTATGTCTGGAAAACTGGAGAACAGGAGCTATTATGGGGAAGCTTTTTATACAAAAGTTTCTGAAAATTCGATCAGATTGCTTGCTCTGATTCCGGCAGAGGAGATTGACCGTCAGACAAACAATATCATGTATATGTTCCTTGCCATGGGAGGAATTTTGATTTTTGCGACATTGGTCATATCCAGTACGGTAGTCCGGGGATATGTAAGAAGGCTTACCAGACTGAATGAGAAAATGAGTGCCATCCGAAACGGACAGATGAATTTGAATCTGGAGAGTCCGTT
>JAFVAA010000929.1 GCA_017476305.1 Lachnospiraceae bacterium | reverse complement strand
GAGACATCTACCCTGGCAGTACATATCCGGTGGCTGCGGGAGAAGTTAGAGGACGAGCCGGCAGAGCCAAGGTATATAAAGACGGTGTACAAAGTGGGGTATATTTTCTGCGGATAGTTTTTTTAGGGATGAAGGAGAAAAGCCGGAGTCGGAAGGGAGAAAGTATATGAAAAGTAAAATATCCGGGAGTTTTTTTCTATTTGCCGTGATGATGATGAGTGTCACAGCTTTTTTTATTTATAGAAATCATGGAAAAGGAGTGGAAGCTTTACAGGAGGAGCAGATCATAGCGGTCAATGAAGTTGAGCAGCTGTTATCTACAGGAAATACCGGACTTGCAGAGAAAAAGCTTTCCAGTCTGCAGTCAAACCTGCGTGGAGAAAATAGTATGGATGCTTATGGTGGGAAGGATATGCAGCTTGTGGTTCTGTGTCTGCTTACGCTTCTTTTCACAGGAGCTCTCTTTCTTTATCTCTATTTTTCTGTATTGCGTCCCTTTGAAAAGCTGGGGGATTTTGCGGAGAATATTGCCAGGGGAGATTTTAATATACCGCTTACTTATGAGCGCACGAATTATTTTGGCAGATTTACATGGGCATTTGACCATATGCGAAAGGAAATTATAAAAGCCAGACAGAGTGAAAAGGAGGCAGTTGAAAATAATAAAACGGTCATCGTGGCATTATCGCATGATATCAAAACGCCGATTGCTTCGATTCGGGCTTATGCAGAAGGACTGGAGGCGAATCTGGATACAACTATGGAAAAAAGGGAAAAATACATTTCCGTTATAATGCGGAAATGTGATGAGGTATCAAAGCTTACCAGTGATCTGTTTTTACATGCGCTTTCGGATTTGGATAAGCTAAAAATAAAGCCGCAGAGGATTGAACTCTGTAGCTTTATGGAGAATGCAGCGGTTGAAATTTCTGCGGAGAGAAAGGATATTTTTTATAAAAAACCAGGTTTTGAGGTATTTGTTTCGGTTGACCAGGCAAGGCTACTTCAGGTCATGGAAAATCTGATTAATAATGCGAGAAAATATGCAAAGACAGAGATACAAATTTTCATAGAACAAAAGGAAAATCTGGTAGAAATTCATGTGAAGGATTTTGGAGATGGAATTCCGGATGAGGATATGCCATTTATTTTTGATAAATTTTACCGGGGAAAAAACTGTGGTGAAGAGCAGGGTTCCGGGCTTGGACTGTATATTGTGAAATACATTATGGAGAAAATGGAAGGGGATGTCCGTTTACAAAGCCGGAGGGACGGGTTCGAGGTGATTTTAAGTCTATCTGCAAAAACAGAGAAAGCAAATTAAAATTTTTTTACAGTTTTTTAGTATTAGGAAACGAATGCAGTATGGAAAAGTTTGGAAGATTTCCTTTGAAAAGCCAGGATGCTCAAGAGAAATCTTCCAAATTTTTCGGGTGATAAATACATACAGGCAGTGGCTTTGGCAGGTGTGGCCGTAAGCCTTATTATTATAGTGCAAGAGCCTCTGTAATTTCAGAAAAATCAATGGATAAATCGTCATAAATAGATACCTGAATGGTATCGGTAAAGCTATAGGTAGTCATTTTAAATTGCTTTTCTTCTAAGAGATAAACCACGATTTTTTCTTCCTGTGGATCAATGATCCAATATTCACGTACACCGGCATCCATGTAGAGATTTAGCTTTTTGACATAGTCATGGCTGGAATTACTAGGAGAGGTGATTTCGATAACCCAATCCGGTGCTCCCGTGCATCCTTTATCTGTCAGCTTATCCTTGTCACAGATAATGCTAAGGTCAGGCTCTACGATATTCGTTTTATCCTGACGCAATTTTACGGAAAAAGGGGCAGGATAGATATGACAACCGCCTTTCTTTGCTTTGATATAATTGCCAATAGAAAGGTGTAATTCACTTAATATCGTCTGATGGATTCTCGAAGGTGGAGCCATATTATAAATCAGTTCGCCGTCAATCAGCTCTGCCCTGACACCATCCGGTGTATTATAATAGTCTTCCTCTGTATAAATTTTTTCTCTTTTCACTGCATCCATAAAAATCCCTCCTTGTGCATGATGGTTTTCGAATTTGGGTATAAAATATCGTGTTACGTTCCTTTGCCCGGAAAATGTGGATCATCTGTCAGAAATCCGTTTCTTTTATAATCGTATTGTATCAATTTTTAAGATGCTTAGCAATATTTCCTGTAAAAAATATTTTTTGAAAACCATTCTGTATTTTGTGACAATGTATTAGTGTAAGGGCATTGTGGTACATACAGTTTCAAAGGAACTGTTTCGGGTAATGAATTCATATTTCCTTTGAATAATCATTAACTGCTCCTTACGGGCGCCATGAAGGGAGATTGATAATGACAGAGGTTGAATTTGATAACCTGGTGGAGGTTCATGGAAAGGACATCCTGCGGTACTGTAGGATTACAGCAGGAAGTACAGAGGGGGATGAGCTCTATCAGGATACCTTATTAAGACTTTGGGAGCAGCATGAAAAGCTGGATTCCGAAGGAAACATAAAAAGCTATGCGCTTTCTATCGCAGTACGTCTCTGGAAAAATGAAAAGCGGAAATACGCCAGACGGAGACGGCTGGCTCCTTCTTTTAGCTATGAGGAGGGTGTGGAGCATGGGGATTTTACCAGCCTGGCTGCAGCACGGGGCTCTAAGGGCAGAGCTTTGTCTCACAGGGTTCTGCAGAGGAAATCTTAAACCCGGAGCATCGGACGATAGAGGAGGAAACGAATCTGGAAATCCGAAGGGCGGTTCGAAGGCTTCCGGAAAAGTACCGTCAGCCGGTCATTCTGTATTATTCTGCGGATTTAAAGACAAAGGAAATATCTGAGTGTCTGCGGATATCGGAAAATACAGTAAAGACCAGACTTCGGAAAGCGAGAGAGCTATTAAAAAAGGAATTGGAGGGAAAAATCTATGGATGATAAAAAATTTGACAATGTCATGCGCAGGGCTCTTACACCGGAGATAGGAGAGGATGAAATAAAATTTTTAGGAAAGACGGAGGTAGGAAGGATGAAAAAAAGCAAAATACTAAAGCCGGTAATAGCAACAGCGGCCTGTGCCGCATTGGTACTCGGAGTCAGTAAAATTCCTGATCTTCATACAGTAAGGGAAATCGCAGG
>JAFVAA010000928.1 GCA_017476305.1 Lachnospiraceae bacterium | reverse complement strand
GATATCATAGAAGCAGCAAAGAAAGAGGATGCGGATATTATAGGACTTTCTGCTCTGATGACGACGACGATGATGGAAATGAAAAAGGTGGTGGAGTTAAGGAATCAGGAGAAGCTGCGGGCGAAAATCATGATTGGTGGTGCGGTGATTACGCAGAGCTTTGCTGATGAAATTGGGGCAGACGGGTATTCAAAGGATGCACAGGAGGCTGTGGAGGTCGCTGGAAAACTATTACAGGCCTGAATGAGATGGAAAGAAAAAATTTTAGGACATAGGAAAATGTGTAATGGATGGTGAAACAGAAAATGGATAAGATAGAGATCAGGGGGATTGAAATTTTTGCGAAGCATGGAGTGCTTCCGGAGGAAAATGCGCTGGGGCAGAAGTTTTTGATTTCTGCCAGTCTCTTTCTGGACACGGGGAAAGCGGGAATGAGCGACGAGCTTTCTGATTCTGTGAATTATGCAGAGGTAGCGGCATTTCTAAAGGAGGAAGCTTCGCAAAAAGTTTTTCGGCTTTTAGAGGCACTGGCAGAGCATTTGGCAAAAAAGGTACTGCTTTCTTTTCCTTTGGTAGAGAAAATCCGGATTACCATAGAAAAACCATGGGCACCGATTGGGATTCCTTTGGATACGGTTTCTGTGAGTGTCAAAAGAGGATGGCATGAACTTTATCTGGGGATTGGCTCAAATATGGGAGAAAAAAGGAAAAATATAGAGGAAGCCATCCGGCTTCTTTCGGAGGATGAGGAGACGAAAGTGCTTCGTGTTTCAGAGCTCATCATGACAAAACCTGTCGGATATACAGAACAGGATGACTTTTTAAATGGGGCTTTGCAGGTAAAGACGCTTCGTTCGCCTGAACGTTTTTTAGACCGGATCGGTGAAATTGAGAAGGTACTGAAAAGAGAACGGAAGATTCATTGGGGACCTAGAACAATCGATATCGACATTCTTCTGTATGATGAGGAAATCATACAGACGGAGCGGTTAGTGATTCCGCATAGGGAAATGTTAAAAAGGCGATTTGTGCTGGAACCGCTTTCTGAGATCGCACCGTATGCAGTGCATCCGGTGACGGGGAAACGGGTGGAGGAGCTTTTGGCTGCGTTAGAGGAGTAGGAGTCCGGGAAGGAAATAAAATCCTGAGAAATATAGATGAAATAAATCACATTGCTTTTCTGACAGCATGGATTAAAAAATCGAGCAAGGAAAGGACTCTTTCACTTACTCGATTTTTGGTATTCCGCTTGTTTGATGAAAATTATTTAATCGTTCTCTGCCTTTTCCTATTTGCCGTCCGGAAGTTCCAGCTCTTCTGTCGTATGGCTTGCCAGATTCATGGCATACACTTTGCTCTGATCATATTCTTCATAGAACAGATAATTTTTCGTTAAGTGCAGATAGTTAAAGTTTCCTGATACGATCGGTGTCAGGGAGAGAGTGCTTAAATTCAGTTCATACAGTCCGTTGTTCGAACCATTGTCTACCTGACAGTAGAGAACATCTTCATCCTGACTGACGTTATAGGTGGCTACATGGTCGCTGACCAGAGTTTCTGCCATGCCGCCATCGACGGAGATACGTTTCAGCTGATAATCGTTGTCCATGTCCAAAAAGTATAGGTAGCTTCCCTGTTTTGCAAGTCCTGTACAGTTTCCTTCATAAAGTACCGTGCTATTCCCCCCGTTTATGTTC
>JAFVAA010000927.1 GCA_017476305.1 Lachnospiraceae bacterium | reverse complement strand
GCTCATCGTCCTCCGGTTCTTTCGTCACTTTCGGTTTTTTCGTCTCTTCCGGCTCCTCCGGTTCTGCTGTAGCCTCCAAAGCATCCGGATCGATCTCCGGCTCCTCCGTCTCCTCCGGATCTTCCTCTTCTTCATAATCATAAGAGTCTTCCTCAGGCTTTCCTGCATATTCCTCAAACTGCTTTGGCTCCAGCCCCTGATGAAGCTCCTCCATATAATTATACCAGATGGTCAAAGGAAACGTATTTCCATACAGATTGTCAATGGTTCTTGGTGAATCGCAGCCCACCCAGACAGCCGTAGTATAATACGGCGTAAAGCCACAGAACCAGCCGTCCTTTTTATCGCTCGTCGTACCTGTCTTTCCTGCACATGCCATATCGTTCGATAGTGCATGGCCTCTGGCAGTACCTCTGACCAATACACCGGATAAAATGTCCGTCATCATACGTGCCGCAGTTTCCTCATAAATCTGTATCTGTTCCTGCTCCTTTTTATTATCCAGAATAACCTCGCCTTCCGAATTCGTGATTTTGCGGACACAGGTCGGCTCTCTGTAAACTCCGTCATTTTCAATGGTCGCATACGCAGATGCCATTTCAACTGTACTGGCACCATTCGTCAAACCACCGAGAGAAGCTGCCGGGTAGTAATCATTGTCCACGATTTTTGAAAAGTTCATCTTTTCCACATAGGAAAGTCCGATTCTCGGAGTCAGCTCTTCAAAAAGTTTCCAAGCCACGACATTTTTCGACTTTTCAACCGCAGTGCGCAGAGGAATTTTCCCTGCATAGGTTCCATCCGAGTTCTTCGGGCCATCCTCAAACGGAGAATCATCCACAATGGTATCCGGAGTATATTCACGCTCCAGCTGTGGCGTATAGACCACCAGGGGCTTAAAGGAGCTTCCAGGCTGCCGAAAGCTCTGAAATGCACGGTTCAAGGTATATCCCGTAATGCTTTTCTGCCTTCTGCCTCCCACGACCGCTACCACAAAGCCGGTTTCATTATCAATACAGGTCGCTGCTCCTTGGAGCGTGTAGACTCCGTCCTTTGTCTTTTCCGTAAAACCGGCAAGTGCGTCATTTACTGCCTTTTGCAGATTTTTTTGTTTGCTGTTGTTCAGAGTGGTATAAATACGGTAGCCACCGGTATAGAGCATACTATGGCACTCATCATAAGCCGTCTTATACTTTTTATCGTATTCCTCCCGTTCCCCATCATTGGCAAAGGAGGACTGAAATTCAAAACCGTATTTTTTCATTAACGATTTCGTGGCACAGGAAATGGCAAATGTCGTCATGTAATCCTGTGTCTTGATATTCTGCGCCGGATTTAATACGATATCTTCGTATTTTGCATCACTAAATTCCGTTGCTGTAATCTTTTTCTCCTCCAAAAGCTGCTCCAGAATACGATTCTTTCTTTCGACCGTATTATCAAAATGCTCCAGAGGATCATATGTAGACGGCCTGTTCGGAATAGCACATAAGAATGCGATCTCTGCCAGATCCAAATCCTTTACAGATTTGCTGAAATACGCCTTGCTCGCCGCTTCGATTCCAAAATGCGCATTCGCAAAGCAGATTACATTCAGATAGAATTCCATGATCTCATCCTTCGTATACTTCTTTTCCATCTCCATGGCAATGAAGATTTCCCGGATCTTACGCTCTTCCGTCTTTTCATTGGATAAAAATACATTTTTCACCAGCTGCTGCGTAATCGTACTTCCTCCTCGGGTAATACTGTCATCGCCTTTGATCTTTCCCTTTACATAAAGTGCCGTAGCCTTGGCTGTAGATAAAAAGTTCACTCCGCCATGTTCATAGAAATCCCTGTCCTCCGAAACCACCATGCAGTCAATCGCCGCCTTCGGAATATCTGCAAACTTTATATAACTCGAATCCTTATCCCCTTTCAAATTAGCAATCGGTTTTTTCTGAGAATTATATATGATACTGGTTTCTGAGGAACGGAACGTCTTTTCATTGGATGCGTCCACCAACTGTTTGGCTTCATTTTTCCAATGGATCAGATCATCACCGAATTTGAAATAAAATACGACCAGACCTGCCAGAACTCCCAAAAGCAGCACTAAAAAGGAAACCTTAAAGGCAAACCTGAGCTTTGGAAATCTCTTTCTCTTCTTTGCCTTTTTCCCCTTTCCGGCTTTTGTCTGCGCCTGCTGCGCGGCAGCCTTCTTATCTCTGCTTGTATTTGCCGCAGACCGGGCATTTCCAGAACCATTTCCGTTTCTATTATTTACAGCCCTTCCGACATCACTCCGGTTAGAAGCCGTCCCCTTCTTTCTGGCTTCCATCTCTTTCCACTGCTGATCGAGCTCTTCCATCGTAGGAATCCCATAGATAGGATCAAACTTATCATTTTCACTCATACTGCCCCTCCGCTCTCCTAATTCCTTTTTTATTCGCTATAAAAATCATTTTATCATATTTTTTCATCTTTTTCCATGCTTTCTGTAACTTCTCTTGTAACTATTTTCGCTCTTTTTGCACTTCACACGGCAATGGGCACTTTCAGCCAGCATCTTAAAACAGGAAAATCTCCTGTTTACTTCCCGAAAGAACAGGGAATACTGTGAGATAACATAATGAAAGCGAGGAATGACCATATGAATAAAACAAACGAACGAACACTCACAAGCGACCGGAAGATGCCATTTTCCTTCTTCTTTAAAAGACAGCTTCTCCGCCTCAGGGTGCACATACTGACAAATCCCTCTGTGCTTAGAATCTGCATGATCTTTCTCTTGTATTGTACTGCTGTCTCCTTTCTTCTGATGGGCATACAGCTTTTTCGTGAAGAGCAGATGATAGAAAGAACGGTACAGCAAAGGGTGGCGCAGGCCGTCTCAGACCAAAGCGCCCCTTATTCCGTATTATACCTGCCGAAAGAGGAAAAACTGCAACGGGGCATTGCACAAAATGTAATCCGCCTTCATGTCATTGCAAATAGCGATTCCCTGGAAGATCAAAGACTGAAGCTGCACGTTCGTGACAGGATCATTGGAGACCTGCAGAACTGCCTCAAATTTATTGATTCACAGAAAAAGGCCGAGGAGGTCATTGCCTCCAGGCTTGCCGAAATCCAAAAAGAGACAGAGGAAGTCATCCAAAAAGACGGCTATACGTATACTGCCAGTATTTCTCTATGTGACCGGATGTTTCCGGTCAAGCAGTATGGGGACCTCACCTTTCCAGCCGGTATCTACCGCGCTCTTTGCATCCAGATTGGAGAAGCAGAAGGGCATAACTGGTGGTGTGTCCTTTTCCCAAGTCTGTGCTTCGTAGACGAAACGACTGCTACGATACCGGATGATTCAAAGGAAAAGCTGAAAAAAAGCCTCACCGAAGAGGAGTATGAGCTTCTATCCGAACCACCAGAGGCACATTCCCTCTTCTTGGACTGGCTTTCAAAAAATTAGATTCAGAATTGCTATTCCGTCTGAAATATGATATGCTGTTAAAAATTTATTTTATGAACTGAGTATATACTCACTAACGAAATGTACTTCCATTTCGTTAGTGAGCCTGCACCAGCCGCATGCTGCATCGCGACCAACTTCCTCGTGCGACTGGTTGCATCATGTTATGCACAGCTCTCCGGGAGAACAGTATGGAACGGAAAAAAGCACGGATTACCATAAAAAGTATTCAGCATGATATAGAAAATACCGCCACAGAGCAGACCTATTACGGTCACTATGCTCATAGCGGCGGCAGGCATCTTTTAAGCTACGAGGAAACATTTGAATCGGATTCAGAAAATGCTGTCGTCCGGAACCTGTATAAAATATCCGACCGCACCCTGTCCCTTTCAAAAAGTGGTGCGATTACCACCAGGATGCTTTTCGATACCGAAAAGAAATATCAAAACGTCTACCGGACTCCTCTCGGCAGCTTCGACCTCCTGTTAAGGACCAAAGCAGTAGAGATTACCAGTACCGGAAAGATCCTTACCGTTTTTTTAAATTATGATCTTTTCATGAATCATAATTTTATTTCCAACTGTACGATTGAAATAAACTGTAAAATCATCGAGCAGGGAAGATGAAATCAAACCCTGCTCGTGTCCTGCTTTCTATTTCGTTTTCTTTTTCCCCATCTTTTCCTTTGAATCTGCCGC
>JAFVAA010000926.1 GCA_017476305.1 Lachnospiraceae bacterium | reverse complement strand
GAAAAATGGATTTTGCAATCTATCCGGTAGATGCGGAGGCAGAAAAGCTGAGACGGGATAAAGGAACCGGAGCCATATCCAAATTAGCCTGTTTGAATACAAAAGAAGATGCAGATATTTGCATCCTGTATCGAACGGATTATATCAATGCAACGACCTTTCCTGTGGAGAGAAATAGTATTCGTCAGATTTTTTATGAAATGGGAGGTCTGGAGGTAAATGAATAGGGGATAAAAGATAAAAAAATAGAAAGAGGGGGAAAGCCCCCTCTGCAACTAACGGTCTTTATACATTTTTTCATAATAATTCTGATAATCTCCAGAGATAATGTTTTCCCACCATGCTCTGTTTTCTAAATACCAGGTAATGGTTTTTTTAATCCCCGCTTCGAAAGGAGTTCCGGGAAGCCAGCCCAGTTCCTCGTGAATCTTTGTAGGATCGATCGCATATCTGCGGTCGTGTCCCGGACGATCCGTGACGTAGTCTATGTATTCTTCTCCCTTGCCAAGCTCCTTTAGAACGGTTTTTGCTACCTCCAGATTTGTTTTCTCGTTATGTCCGCCAATATTATAAATCTCACCGACGGTTCCTTTTCTCACGATCTGGTCAATGGCAATACAATGATCCTCTACATAAAGCCAGTCCCGCACGTTTTCCCCCTTACCATACACCGGGATTTTTTTGTCGTTCAGAACATTGGCAATCATGAGTGGAATGAATTTTTCCGGAAAATGATATGGTCCATAGTTGTTTGAACAGCGGGAAATGGTACAGGGCAGATGATAGGTACGGACATAAGCCTGTACTAACAGATCTGCAGACGCTTTGGAGGCAGAGTACGGTCTGGAGGTGTGGAGCGGCGTTTCCTCAGTAAAAAACAGATCTGGCCGGTCTAAAGGCAGATCTCCATAGACCTCATCCGTAGATACCTGATGATAGCGTTGGATTCCATATTCCCTGCAGGCATCTAGCATTACGCTGGTTCCAATGATATTTGTACGCAGGAATACCTCCGGATCCAGGATAGAACGGTCTACATGGCTTTCTGCTGCAAAATTGATGACGATATCGGGATGTTCTTTTTCAAATATTTCAAAAATCGCTTTTCGGTCTGCAATATCTGCTTTATAAAAGGTAAAGTTCTCTTTTTCTAAAATAGGAGCCAGAGTTTCCATATTTCCGGCATAGGTCAATTTGTCGATGCAAATGATCTGATCCTCTTCATAAGTATTTACCATATAATGACAAAAATTTCCACCGATAAAGCCGGCTCCTCCTGTAACAATAATTTTCATAATAGGTATCCTTTTCTTCATTTAAGAAAGATTAGTACAGTATTTTTCCGTCTGCTACCTGCTTTAAGTGCTTGCCATAAGCGGATTTTCCATATGCTTCTGCGGATGATAAAAGAGCCTCCTTATCGATCCACATTTTATGATATGCAATTTCTTCAATAGCAGAAAGTTTAATGCCCTGGCGGTTTTCGATGACACGTACAAATTCAGTCGCATCGGCTAAGGAGTCAATGGTACCGGTATCCAGCCATGCATATCCTCTGCCGAGCGTGACAACGTTTAAACTGCCTTCTTCCAAATACATGCGGTTTAAATCTGTAATCTCTAATTCTCCTCTGGCAGACGGTCTTACCTGCTTTGCCTTTTCTACAACGGATCTATCATAGAAATACAGTCCCGTCACACAGTAATTCGATTTTGGATTTTCAGGTTTTTCCTCTATGGAAATTGCCTTTCCGTTTTCATCGAACTCTACAATACCGAAACGCTCGGGATCTTCTACATAATATCCGAAAATCGTAGCACCGTGCTCTTTTCTGGCAGCCTCTGTCAAATGCTTTGAAAAACCATTTCCATAAAAAATGTTATCCCCCAGGATCATGGCACAGGAATCTCCATCAATAAAATCTTCTCCAATCAGAAAAGCCTGTGCCAGACCATCCGGAGAGGGCTGCTCTTTATAGCTCAGATGGATCCCGAATTTACTGCCGTTTCCTAATAGTTTTTCGAAATTCGGTAAATCTGTCGGTGTAGAGATGATTAGAATTTCCCGGATTCCAGCCAGCATTAAAGTGGAAAGAGGGTAGTAGATCATAGGCTTATCATAAACAGGCAACAGCTGCTTTGAAGTGACCATCGTTAGAGGATACAGCCTGGTACCTGATCCCCCTGCAAGAATAATTCCTTTCATATACATTCTCCTTTATTTTTCAGGAACTGTGCATAAATTTTTTACGCACAGTTCCTTATAATTATTTTAATTCTATAATCATATTAATTCTATAGTCTTAAATCCTGGTGAATAGTGCCTTTGTGTAGAACTGGATATACCGAAAAATAAGACCGGCATCTTTATAATGCTCCGCTGTCTGGTAATAGAGAGCCTTTTTTGCTTTTCTATTTTTCTGGTAATATGCTTTGTATTTGGTGTAGAGCTGTCTGCAGCCGATTGCACCATCGACGGAATCAAATTGTTTATAAAAGTCCGCAGTAACCTTTATCGCTGCCTCCTCCACCGGAAAATCGAGAATTTGTCCAATTCGTTTCAGGCGAAGAACCAGCTCATCATCTACATGTGCCACTAAATATCTGTCAAATTCCCCAATCAGATGGAAACTGTCTCTGTGGAAAATCAGTTGTCCCAAATAAGAAAAGCCATGAGAACTGATCTGATAGTTTGAAACATCCAGCACATTATTTGCCTGTAGAATATAATTTGTACAGACTACAGTTTTTTCCCGGTGATATTCTAAAGCTTCGAGTGCCAGCTCCAAACGTTTTGGAGGCATGGTATCCTGTGAGGAAATAAAGGTAAGATATTCTCCATGAAAGTTCTGGAGCATCCTGTTTTTCGACGTGACGAATTCTTTAGTATCCGGCATCTCGAAAAAAGTTATGCCCTGGAAGATCTTATCTGCCCGGTCTGTCTTTAATGCCTCTTTAAAGACACTGGTTGGTTCATTCATATCCATGATGATAAGTTCAAGCTCTTTTATGGTTTGGGCATAGAGGGAGGCTATGCATCTTTTTAAAATCATAAGAGGTGTATTTTTTGTCATAATGATAATACTTACCTTTGGTTTTGGCCTTTCCATAGGAGATCCTGTTCCTTTCAAAATTCTAAAAAAGCTTTGAAATTTTGTAACCATTCCGTTAAGCCTGACGGAATAGCTGCGATAATCTCCATACTATTATAGTATGAAAATGAAAAAAATACAACGCAACGTTTTGGCTAGCGGGCAATTTTCAGTGTACCGATCACATATCCGTCGGCATCGGTACTGTAGCAGTCATTCGCAAAAGAGATGCGTTCGTCGGTATCCGGATCCTTTAGCGTAGCAATCAGATCATATTCGCCATCCTCCAGGTCAAAAGGAGAGAAGGAGAATGGGATGTTTACCGTAATATCAGGCTGCCAGTTTATGGTTTTTTGTTCTTCGCTCAAATCCTTTGAGTCGAAAAGACCGGTTTCTTTTTTCGTTTCCAGATTAATCAGGCGTAGTGAAAAATCCTTTTCTTTATAGAGACTGGAAAATCCTTTGTTTACAATGGAAATCGTCCCTTTTGCCCTTCCTGTCTGAAGCGGTTTATAGTCTATGGTACAATCCTCCAGAACAAATCTGGCACCAAGATGATCTGTAATGTATTCATAGTAGGTTTGTCCCTCGTACAGATCGTCCGGAGTTGTGATTTTTTCCTTTCTCCATTTATCAATGACCTTTCGGTCATAAACGTGATTTAAATAAGAGACATGCATTTTTTTTAAATCATTTACAGCAGTTTCCCCGTCACTTAAGTCATTTTCGCCCACGACCTCGCCACCATTCGGCACCTGCAGGCACAGAGCGTTTTGAAATTCAAGCTCGGTATTTCTCAGGTTCTGTTTTTCAATCTCTGAGGAGGCTGCCTCGACCTGTCTGTAGGTGCCGAGATCAGAGGGGGAACCAAAAATTCCATCATTAAAAAGTCCCAGTCTTTTTTTCAGGTCCTCCACCGTCACCTGCTCTTCTGCATATTTCTCCGGATGCCCTTCTATCTCTTCAAGAATGGTGCGGTATTGCTCCGGAGTACGTACTGCCAAAAAAATGGATGGATCTGTATATTTTGCATAGGTCAGGAGAAGCGAAGTCATATTTTCTGTAGACATATATTTGGATCCATGCATTTCTGCCCAGCTGCCTACAAAAATCCCCTGTGTGGTATATATCTGTTCTTTATAGGTATTTAGAATATCGGAAAGCTGTTCCATATGTTTTTTGATTTGTGCTATTTTTTCCGGTTCATTATCCGTGCCTTTTCCGTCCCAATCGTATAAAAAACGAATGATCAGTTTCATTCTGGTTCCTGTAAAGTTTTGAAAAACCT
>JAFVAA010000088.1 GCA_017476305.1 Lachnospiraceae bacterium | reverse complement strand
CCGATATTTAAGGAAAATGCTGAAAATGAAGAGCGGATAGAGAAATTTTGTGGGGAAATTTAACAAAACCTTAATATTTCATAAATAAAACACAAACATCAACATGTTAGTATAGAAGCAGATAAAAGAATGAGGGAGGCTGAACATATGGAGTATATCAGAGTTACAAAGGATAATCTGGAAAAGGAGCACATCTGCTGTGCCATTTCCAACAATAAAGATGTTCAGGTGTCGTCTAAGAAAGCGTGGCTTTCTGACAGGTTTGATGAAGGACTTGTATTTCTGAAAAGTGTGGAGCGAGGAAAGTGCTTTATCGAGTATATTCCTGCAGAGCATGCATGGAATCCAATCGAAGCACCTGGGTATATGTATATAGATTGCTTGTGGGTTTCCGGTTCTTTCAAAGGACATGGATATTCCAGTAATCTGCTTTCTGAATGCATCCGGGACAGTAAGGAAAAGAGGAAGAAAGGGCTTTGTATTCTTGCTGCAGCAAAGAAAAAACCGTTCTTGGCTGATCCGAAGTTCCTGAAATATAAAGGCTTTAGAGTCTCAGATGAGGCTGATAATGGAATCCAACTATGGTATCTGCCGTTTGGGCAGGACGCTGAGATTCCGACATTCTGGGAATGCGCAAAGCATCCTCATATACATGAGAAGGGATATGTCCTTTACTATACGAACCAGTGTCCGTTTAATGCAAAGTATGTACCGGTTCTGGAAGAAACCGCTAAGAAGAACGGCATACCATTCAAGACCGTGAAGATCGAAAGCAGGGAAGATGCTCAGAATGCACCGACTCCGATCACGACATATTCGTTATTTTGCGATGGTGAGTATGTCACGAATGAGCAGATGAATGACAAGAAGTTTCTGAAGCTTGTGAACGGATAACTCTACTTTTCGTAGGTTGTTAAGAGGTCTCCAGTGAAATATTATTTGCTTATGAAAATGATATTACGGGAGGATCCACGATGAATCAGTATATTACAGGTGTAGCCATTAAGGAACTGCGGGAAAAGAGAAAGATGACTCAGCTTCAGTTTGCCGAAATACTGAAGGTGAGCGATAAGACCGTTTCCAAATGGGAGACAGCAAAAGGATATCCGGACATTACTCTTTTGGAACCTATTGCAGAAGCATTTGGGATATCGGTGCCGGAACTGATCTCCGGACATCAGATTAAAAATGCCAATGTGTCGGCAAATATGATGCGGTCAAAGTTTTATATTTGTCCGATCTGCGAAAATGTGATCCATGGCATGTCTTTTTTGGGATGGTCGCATCGCGAAAGGGGGTGTGAGAATGCGTAAATTCTATGAAAAGAAAGAGGTTCTTTTTGTTGTCCTGTGGATTGCAGCATATTGTATGGTTATGGCTCCGATCAAGGGACAGTTCGGTTATGGAAGTATCTGGTGGCTGCTTGCGATGATCGTGTTTGCCGCAGGAATTACCGCATTTGTCAGGTCTAATCATCTTGAAGAGAAATACGGTCTTACCGGATTTCCTAAAGATATGAAAAAGTATTTGTTCTTTATACCGATGTTCGTACTTGCTACCGGAAATCTCTGGGACGGATTTTCACTTTCCTATAAGGGAGCAGAACTTATCATAGCAACCATGTCTATGATCCTTGTCGGTTTTGTGGAGGAAACGATCTTCAGGGGATTTTTGTTCAAAGCGATGCTTGGAAACGGCAAAACGGTTCCGGCGATTATTGTTTCAGCGGTGACATTCGGAATAGGTCATATCGTGAACCTGTTCGCAGGACAGGCAAGCTTTGAAACCGTGATGCAGATCATCTTTGCTATAAGCTGGGGCTTCATCCTTACAATGGTGTTCTATAAGAGCGGAAGCCTGATTCCGTGCATTATCGTACACGCTATGATTGATGTGTTTTCGCTTTACGGTTCGGATAATGAACTGGCAGACTGGATCTATATCGTAGCAACAATTGTAACGGCGATGATCTACTGCATTTATCTGGGAAGAATAAAAACAATGGAGTCTTTATGAGGAGGTCGATATTATGGGAATGAAGACAGTTATCGTATATGTGTCTACGCATCATGG